>JAYVRO010000194.1:0-6411 GCA_043776165.1 Rubrivivax sp.
TTCGTCATCGTGGCAGCGTCTCGATGGGTGAATTCATGGCAGAGCTGGAGGCATCTCGGGCGACCGTCAAACGTGACCTGGAGTACTTGCGCAGCCAACTGGGTGCGCCCATTGAGTACGACGCCGCATCGCGGGGCTACAGCTTCCGCCAGGGATACGTTGGCCAGCGAAACGAGTTGCCTGGTTTGTGGTTTGATGAACGCGAGTTGTACTCGTTGCTCATGGCCAATCAGCTCTTGAGTGAGGTGGATGCCGACGCCATGCTGGGACGACATCTGCAACCGCTGCTGGACCGCATCCATCAAATGCTGGGCGGTGGCGACAGTGGGCACGCGACCGTGCTGGTCAAACGGGTGAAGATCGTCAGCGCCCTGCGGCGCCCTGTGCCATCGGCGTTTTTTGAGCGTGCCGGTGAGGCGTTGATGACGCGCAAAAGACTGCGAATGCGCTACCGCACACGCGGACGCAAGTCCACAGCGGTGCGTGAGGTCTCACCGCAACGCATGGTGCATTACCGAAGCACTTGGTACCTCGATGCCTGGTGTCACAGCGCCGAAGCTTTGCGGCGGTTTGCGTTGGATGCCATTGAAGAGGCGGAGGTCTTGCCAGCCCAGGCGCGCGAACTTTCAATGGCCGAGGTTGAACAGGAAATGGACGCAGGTTACGGCATCTATGCAGGCGGAACGCAGCGCTGGGCGCGGCTGCTTTTTACTGCGCAGGCCGCGCCGTGGGTGAGCCGGGAGCATTGGCATCCTGAGCAAAAGACACGGTGGCACGACGACGGTAGTTTTGAGCTCGAGCTGCCCTATGTTGACGACACGGAGTTGCTCATGGATCTGCTGCGCCAAGCGGATCAGGTCCGTGTTTTGGAGCCGAAAGAGCTGCGCCGCAAGTTCGAAACTCGGCTCGAACTGGCCTTGGACGCCAGCCGACGTTTGGGCGATTGACCCCAGTCAGCCATTGATGGTTGTTAGATATATTTAACATAATATACATTGTGCTATCTAAATAACGACACTGAAACTGCGTTGTCCGAGGCAAAGCAAGTCGGCTGAAATTCGCCTTATCGTTAGCAACCTTCGAAAACTGCCCTGTGCCAACCATGCGAACTATCCTTACAGTGATCGCGATCTTTTCAGCGCTTCCAGGCTTCGCACAGACAAGTCCGGGACCGTCGCAGACAGCACAAATCCCAATGAGCCAGCCAGCTATCGATGACCCGTCGGGCCCTGGGGTCTCGCGTGCGATTGACCGCTTGTTGTCTTTACCAGTCAAACCGGTTGACCCAACGCACAAGACGACAACCTCCGCGCCGAAATCTCAAGGGGCCATTCCAAAACCACCCGGAGCGGGTGAATCAATTGGAAAAATTCCCGCAGCCATGACGCTCCCGCTTTCAATCCCCAGCACAGGGCAAGAAAGCGCTACCAGCAACTCGAACCAGGAAATCGAGATTGCTCAACGCGCCATGCACCACCAAAGCGATCAGACGACACGTCCCAATGGCACCGAGTCAGCCAAAGCTCGTAACGATGAATCGCAAGAGCAGTCGTGGCTAAGTCAATCCATTGCGTATATGCGAGCAAACAAGCTCGCGCTGGTCGGGATCGCCGCTGTCCTTGTTCTTGCCTTGATCATTGCAGCAAGTGCCCAGGGTAAGTCCCGGAGTGGGCGCCGCTAGGCTACCTCCAAGATCCGGCGTGACGCCCGCTGACCGAGCGATTTGGACGCAGAGAGTGTCGCAACTAGTCTTGCTGCAAACTTGGCTGGATGCCTACTTCATTCGTGCCGCTGACGGCTGTTTGACCAGAGTCCTGTGTTGGGACCGGTCGATCAAGCGGTCGGCACGTGTGCCGGTTGAGCCGCCCCAATCGTTCTGACCGTTCCATGGCGGCCAAAACAAGTTCTGGTTGCAACATCATCAAAAACGGATTCCGAACGAGCGATTCTTGCGGCATGAATTGACTCCTGCGATGGCGGCCATTTGGCCTAACGCAAATCTAAGTCCTGCCCCTGCGTTGGCACCATAGGCGCAGCGCCAATGATGCCGTCAGCCGACTTCCTACAAACAACTTCAGCACGCCATCACCGATTTGCAGGCGTCAAACGGGCCGCCAAAGAGCTTCTGCCAGCAAGGTTTGCAAAGGCCTCCGCGTTGAGTCCCTGGTCGTTGCGCAGGCTTTTGCTCGCACCACGAGACAGCAGCAGCTCGACCGAGGCTTCGGTGCCATAGCGCGCAGCCATCATCAGCGCAGTGGTGTGATTTGGCGACGGCGCATCCAGCTCAGCGCCCTTGTCGAGCAAGAGCCGAACCGCCTCGGTCTGAGGGCCAGTTGCTGCGTAATGCAATGGCGACCAACCTGATTTGTTAACCGCTGCGGTCCGTTCCAACAAGCGCTTGGCCACCGACAAATTGCCGCGCAGAGTGGCCATCATCAGAGGAGTTTCATCCGCATGATTGCGACGCTCAATGTCGGTTGCGGCATGCTGAGCCAAAAACGCCGCTACGTTTTCAGCGCCATCGCGAAGGGCGATGTAAAGACCCACCTGCCCCGTGTTGTCAGGTGCATTGGGGTCAAAGCCCTGGTTCACGAGATGTCGAACTTCGGCAGCGTTGTCCAACTGGATGGCGCGGAAAAAATCTTCGTACGCACCTGCGGTTGCTGTCCCAGTTGCAGCGCTGGTGAACACCCAAACCAAGGCGCCCAGAAATCTAAAATGTCGTGACATCAACGTTCTCCACAACGGGTAACACCACATCAAAAAGTGCGGCGAAATTGGTGCTGGTTTGACGGGCCAACGCCTCCAGTGTGACGCCCTTGAGCCCCGCCAAACAAGCACCCACGTGAGGCACCAAGGCGGGTGTGTTGATTTTGCCGCGAAACGGCACAGGGGCCAGGTACGGACTGTCGGTTTCAATGAGGCAACGATTCATGGGTACGAAGCGCGCCACGTCACGCAATTCACGGGCATTGCGAAAGGTCAAGATACCTGAGAACGAGATATGAAAATCAAGCTCGAGTGCTGCCTTGGCAACTTCCATGGACTCCGTAAAACAATGAAACACGCCTTTGACGCGGCCTTGCCCCTCTTCACGCAAGATCCGCAGAGTGTCTTCGCTGGCGCTGCGCGTGTGCACCACCAGTGGCAAGCCCGTGGCCAAAGCGGCGCGTATGTGCACGCGAAGTCTTTCGCGCTGCCATTCCATATCAATGATGCTGCGGTCACCCAGACGGAAATAATCCAGACCGGTTTCTCCGATTGCCACAACTTTTGGAGAACTGGTGCGCTGGACCAGCGCGTCAACGGTAGGTTCAATCACGTTTTCTTGGTCTGGGTGCACACCAACACTGCACCACAAGTTGTCATGATCTTTCGCCAAGTTCAAAACCGTGTCGAACTCCTCCAGCGTGGTGCAGATGGTCAGCGCTGCATCAACTTTGGCAGCGGCCATGTCGGCCCGGATCTCGCCGATGCGCGAATGAAGTGCTGGAACACTGAGGTGGCAGTGTGAGTCAACGAACATCGCCGTGGGGCCCCAAGGGTAGCGAGGTGGCCAAGTCCGTTCAGATTGTCTGGGTGGGCTTGGAAGAGGCCAAACTTGTCCCCAAGATCTCTTCGATCTTGACCTTCAACTGACGCGTCTTGTCGTCGCTTGGGAACCGCACACCAACGCCCTGCGTCCGTCCGCCCGAGGCATTCACGGGTGTGATCCAAGCCACCTTGCCTGCCACGGGGTAGCGTTGCGGGTCTTCTGGCAAAGACAGCAGAAGGTAGATGTCCTCACCGAGGCGGTAGTCGCGGGTTGTGGGAACAAACAAGCCGCCATCCGTGAGCAGCGGTATGTAGGCTGCATACAGCGCACCCTTTTCGCGGAACACGAGTTGAATGACGCTGAGCCGCGAGCCACCGCCACCCGCGGCCCCCGGGGCGCCAGCAGTACGAATAGGCGGGCGATCATTCATGTTGGCAGTGTATCCACGCCTCGGCCTAGCACAGCTGGAAGTTTTGCGCGTGCGGTCAACGCAGCAGAGGCCTCACTGACCATTGACTCGATTAAGAGCGCCTCGCTCCACGGATGCCCGTCATGTCGGGCGATGCGTTGCAATTCCTGGCGCCATGTCGCCAGTGCGCCCATTGACATTCCATTGGGGAACCCATGGGCTGGAAAGAACCTGGGCTCACCGCCCGCCGCCATGCGCATGGCGTCATGGCAAAGGCGCTGCAAAGCATCCACCACGGATGGCAGGGGCCATGCAATGAAGACCCCAACATTGCCCTGAACCATGGCGCCCGGAACGCTGCTCCACAGCGCGGCAGTGACGCCCAGGCTCTTCATATTGGCAGCGCGCAATGGTTCGCCGCCAGCGGCTTTGAGCAGCACCTCGGCGCCTTCAATTCCTTGGGACTGGAGCCAGGACAGGCCTTCTTGCTTGGGTACTGCGGCCACATGCAATTGTTGGCATCGGCTGCGCACCGTGGGCAAAAGCTGCGCCGGGTCAGTCACGGTCAACACGATGCGCACACCGGGTGGCGGTTCTTCCAACGTCTTGAGCAAGGCGTTGGCGGCGATCGGGTTGAGCTTTTCTGCGGGATGGATCACCAACACCTTGGCACGCCCACGTGAGTTGGAATTGACCACCCAATCCAGCGCTGCACGCACGTCATCGATGCGAATCTGACGACTGGCCTTCTTGCGTACCTTGCTCGCGTCACCATCGGCGTCGCCTGCGTCGGCGCGGTCCGTCGCCAAACGCCAGCCCAGGCGCACGCGATCTTCCTCGGGCAACAGCACCAACAAGTCAGCATGCAGTCGCGCTTGGACTAAATGGCAACTAGCGCAGCGCCCGCACGCCAAGGCGGCCGATTGCTTTGGCGCAGGCGTGGGCGCAGGCACAGCCTCACACAACCAGCTTTGCGCAAGGACCAAGGCAAATTCCAACGCACCGTTGCCGGGCGAAGCATGCGCCAGTAAGGCATGCCCGCGCGCGTTGCTGAGTGATTCGCGCAGCGCCGACGCCAGCCATGGCAGCGGCAAGACGCCTTCCGGGCCGACTACCACGGGTTGTTTTCCAAGCCAGCGCGCAGGGCCAACCACACTTGCTCTGGCGTCTGCATTGAATCAAGTCGCAGGAAACGTTCCGGATGCGATCGGGCGCGCGCCGCATAACCATCTCGAACACGTTCAAAAAAAGCTTCGTCCTGTTGCTCAAAACGATCGGGTTCGCGCACAGCGCTGCGGCGCTGGGCAGCCACGGCGGGTGGCAGGTCGAACCACACACTGAGGTCGGGTTGACGGCCTTGTTGCACCCAAGTCTCCAGCAATGTCAGCACTTCAAGGTCAAAACCTCTCCCAGCACCTTGGTAGGCAAACGATGCATCTGTGAAACGGTCGCACACCACAAAGGCGCCACGCTGTAGCGCCGGCTCGATCAGGCCGGCAAGGTGGTCCCGCCGAGCAGCAAACATCAAGAGCGCTTCTGTCAAGGCGTCCATCGGGCGGTGAAGCACCAACTCGCGCAACGCTTCGGCCAGCGGTGTGCCGCCGGGCTCGCGGGTGACAACGACCTCGCGTCCTTGTTCGCGCAGCCACCGCGCCGTGTTGGCGAGGTGGGTTGATTTGCCCGCGCCGTCGATGCCCTCAAAAGTGATAAAGCGCCCTGCCCCTTTGACCGTTTTCGTCACTTCGCAGCACCTCGTTGGTACAGATTGACGGCCCGATTATGGTCAGCCAAGTTGTCGCTGAAAACGCTGCTGCCGTCGCCGCGCGCAACGAAATACAGCGCTCGAGTGGCCTGGGGTTGAACGGCAGCGCGCATTGAAGCCAAACCCGGCATGGCGATGGGCGTGGGCGGCAGGCCAGCTCGTGTGTAGGTGTTGAATGGCGTGTCGGCCAAGAGGTCGCGTTTGCGCAGGTTGCCGTCAAAGCGTTCGCCCAAGCCGTAGATCACCGTGGGGTCCGTTTGCAAGAGCATGCCGATGCGCAAGCGGTTGCTGAAAACACCAGCGATCAGACCACGATCGGCAGCGCGCCCGGTTTCCTTTTCAATGATGGATGCCAGCGTGAGCAACTCGTCGGCCGACTTCAAGGGCGTGTTGTTTTGCCTCTCAGCCCACACCGCGTCGAGTTTGCGCTGCAGCGTGAGGTGCGCGCGTTTGAGCACTGTGAGGTCACTGACGCCTCGACTGTAGGCATAGGTGTCCGGAAAAAACCGCCCTTCGGCGGCCAAGCCGGGAGAGCCCACTGCGGCCATCAGTTCAGCCTCAGACATCGTCGCTGTGTTGGGCCTGAGGTCTTTGGCACGTGCCAACTCAGCGCGCCATTGCTTGAATGTCCAGCCTTCAATCAAGCGCACTGTCTCGAGCACTTCTTGGCCCTGCACCATTTTTTCCAACAAGTGCCGCGGTGTG
>JAYVRO010000195.1:0-6397 GCA_043776165.1 Rubrivivax sp.
GGTGGCCGAATAGGTGTCCGTTACACGCACCGGGTCAAAGCCCGTTTCGGCCGTCGGAAAGAGCACGCGCAGCACCTTCTTGGCGGCGGCGGTAGGCGCCGCCCACGTGACCAGCGCTGCAGGGGCGCACGCTGTTGCGGCAAGGGCGAGACTGTGGCGACGTTTCATGGTGAGCCCTGTGTGTCTTGACAATGCGGTTTGGGGTGCGGCGTGTGATGTAGCTTGCAGTGCGGCAGACCCAGCATAGCGGCCTCTAGAAAACAACGTTTGAGATGAGATGATGAATTCGCGCTGGCTGGTCTCGACGCCGACCCTTTTCTGGACGCCCACGCTGATATGGGCTTCCACCTGGCACGTCATCCTTTATCAACTGGCAGAAACGCCTGCGCTGCACGGCGTGGCCTGGCGCTTTGCATTGGCGGCGTTGATGTTGGCTGGCGTGGCTTGGCAGCGCGGCCAAAGCCTGCGCGTGCCGGCCAAGTTGCATGGCTGGATGATGCTCACCGGCACCGTGCAATACGGCCTGAACTACCTGGGTGTGTATGAGGCCGAGCACTACATCCCCTCGGGCTTGGTGGCCGTGCTTTTTTCGCTGATGGTGTTTGTCAACGCCATCACCGGGGCCTGGCTCTTGGGTCGGCCGCTCACGCGGCGCGCCCTGGTTTGTGCCGTACTGGGCGTGGCGGGTGTCACGGCGGTGTTCTGGCCCGAAGTGTCGGCGGCCAGCGCGCGCCCCCAAGCGGCCTTGGGCTTGGCCTGGGGCTTGTTGGCCGTGGCCTGCGCTTGCACCGGCAACGTGCTCACGCTCAAGCTCACCACGCGCGGGGTGGCCTTGGTGCCGCTCTTGGCCTGGTGCATGGGTTATGGCGCGCTGGCCATGCTGCTGGTGGCGTTGGCCAGTGGCCAAGGGCTGGCGGTGGGGCACAGCCTGGCGTGGTGGGTGAGCTTGTTTTACCTCGCGGCGTTGGGCTCGGTGCTGGCCTTCCTCGCCTACTTTCGTTTGGGCCAATTGCATGGCCCAGGGCGGGCGGCACTCACGTCAGTGGTGATCCCGGTGATTGCGCTGGCCGTGTCAGCAGCCTTGGAAGGCTGGCAGCCGCATGCGCTGTCCTACCTTGGCGCAGCGCTGTGCTTAGGCAGTGTGTGGTGGGCGAACAGGCCTGGCTGAGTGGGTGCGCTGTTGTGGGCTTGCCTCCAGCCGCGTGCCTAGCTCGCCGTATGCGCTGGGCGGCTCAGGTGTTGGCAAAGATACCGGATAGACTTTTGCACAACCAATGTGTTTCACAACACTATTGTCATAAAACAGTTTTGTTGTATAACACCGTTGTTTTCGGAGAAACCCATGGACTACACCACAAAGACCTATGGCCGCAACGACGAAGTTGCCTACCTGTACAAAATGTTCGAAGCCGGACGTGACGTCTCCATGCCCGGCCCGCGCAGGCTAGGCAAAACCTTTGTTCTAGACAGATTGGTCGACGCGTCACCTGCGCGTGGCTGGAGCGCCGTCAAGGTTGAGCTGGCCGGTTGCGCCGACAGCCGCAGCATGTTCCGCGAGATGTGCGTTCGCATGGGCAGTCATCGCCCAAAGGGCAAACCACTTTTCGACTGGCTCAGTCAGCACGTCAGTCAACTTGCCGCGCCGCGCACCGACCCCGGCAGCACCTGGCAACAGGCCCTGCTCAACCTTGACCATGAGACCTACTTCGAACGCTTGCTGAAGGCCATGCACGGCGATCAAAACCGGCGCTGGCTGTTGCTGATCGACGAGCTGCCCATCGCGCTGAAAGCGCTGCACGACAAGGGCGACGCCGGGGTCGCTGCAGCGCGTGACATCATGAACCACCTCAATCGCCTGCGCCAGCAATACCCCAAGGTGCGCTGGATGATCACGGGCTCCATCGGCATCGAACCTCTGGCACGCAGCGGCAACTACCTGGGCGCCCTGGCCAAATTTCAGCCCTTCGAGTTGCACCCGCTGACCACAGCGCAGGCCAAAGATTACCTTCAAGATGCCGCCCAATTAGGCCACTTCCCCAACCGCAAAGTAGTCACAGACGCCGAAGCACAGGCTCTGTGCGAAGCCGTCGGTTGGCCGGCGGTTTACTACCTGGACGCCTTGGCGCAAAAGCTAAAAGACCCCATCGAGAACGAACGCGAAGCCGCAGTGCAGGCCGTTGAAGCCGCCGTCGCCGAGCTCTTGCAACCCACTGATACGGCAAGCTTCGGCCCCTGGGAAGAACATCTAAACAAGCACTACAGGGCCCTTGACCGCGATATCGCCTTCACCGTGCTGGGCGTTTTGGCGCGTGGGCCGCATGGCGCCCACCTCGACGACTTGCTCGCAGGCGTGGGGCGCAGCGACCTTCACCGAGACACGCTCAAGACCCTGCTGCTGCGCTTGCACAGCGACGGCTTTGTTACGCTCGAAGGCATCGAGACAGACTCGCCCAATTGCCGCTTTCGCAACCCCTTGTTGCGCCTTTGGTGGCAGCGCTACACGCCCCAGGCCATGAAGTAGAGACACACCCGCCCACACCCGCAAGATCGCATCGCCATGGACCTGACCTACTTCAACCCCTTGTCGCAAAAAGAGGCCGATTTTTTGGCCAGTTTTGTGGCGCGGCGACAGACGCTGGAATTCTTTCTCCACCAGCTGAAACTCTTGGCGCCAACACAGGCCGCGCGGCACCATCTCATCGTCGCGCCCCGGGGTTTTGGCAAGACATCGCTACTGCGCCGCATCGCCATTGCCGTGCGCCAAGACGAAGCACTGGCCAAAAAGCTCGTTCCTTTGACGTTCCGCGAGGAACAACACAACGTCATCAGCCTCGACGTGTTTTGGCGCAACTGCCTGCAGTCGCTGCAAGAGGCGCGCGAACTTGAACAAGCCCCGCAAGCCGAGCTGGACGCCCTGGACGCCCTGTGGGCCAACCACAAGCCCAGACAAGAGCTGCCGCGCGCAGAGCAGGACGGCGAGCAGGCCTGGCAAGCACTGCACGAGCATTGCAGCGCCGCTGGCCGCCGCCCCCTGTTGCTCATCGACAACCTGGATACCTTGCTTGCGGGCCTGAGCGAACAGCACCAATGGGCTTTGCGCAAACGCCTGCAAGCCGACGATGGACCGATGTTGATTGCCGCTGCATCGCGCTACCCCAGCAGCACCCATGACATCAAGGCCGCGTTCTACGATTTTTTTCGTATGCAAACACTGGATCGATTGGACAACCACGAAGTGTTTACCTGCCTGCGAAACTTTGCCCAGCAACGCGGCGCGCTTGGCAAGCGGGTGTTGGACTTGCTCAGCAACGACCCCGGCCGAATCGCAGCGCTCAACACCATGGCCGGCGGCAACCCCAGAACCTTGAGCGTGCTGTATGGCGTGCTCGAATCGCACATGAGCGCTGACGTGTTGTCGCAGCTCAGCGCCATGCTCGATACCTTCACCGGCTGGTACCAAGCCCGCACGGAAGAGTTGCCCATGCAAGCCCGCGCCGTGTTTGACGCGCTGGCACTGAACTGGGCGCCCATCACGGCGGCTGAACTGGGCCAAATCACGGGGCTTGAAACGCCCGCCGTGAGCAGCCAGCTCGCGCGCTTGGAAAAATCAGGTTACGTCGAGAGCGTTGCCCTGAGCAAACGAATCACCGGGCGCACCGGCTTTCAGGTGAGTGAGCGGTTCTTCAATATTTGGTACTTGATGCGCAATGGGCCCAAACAGGCCAAACAGGGCATCCGCTTTCTCACCGTGTTTTTGCAGTCGTGCTTCAGCGTGGGCGAGCGGCGCACGATGGCCAAGGTGGCGCTTGGCGACGGCATTGCCGACCCACGGTACGCGCTGGCGCTGGCCGACAGCCTGGGCTCTGCGCTGCTGCGCGATCAGCTCATTGAGATGGCCACTTTGCGGTTCCAGGCAATGGGTCAACTTGAAGAAAACAAGGGGCTCATTGAGGGGATGAAAAGGCAGACGGGGAAGGCCCCCAAGGCTGCACAAAGACCAGCGGACCCACCCAAGGCGCAGGAGGCGGTCGATCAGGCAGCAGAAGTCCTTGAAGCCAATGGTCCAAGCACCGCTTTGGCTGAGCGTCAGAGTCTGGCGCGCACTCTTTTCTTTGACACGATAGACCCAGTGAACAACGCGAGCTTCGAAGACCAATTGATCGCTTGCAACGAACTCGTCTCCCGGTTTGGCGCTGACGACGAGAGAGGCATCCAGGAGCTTGTCGCGTATACCTTGGCCAATAGAGCCGTCGTACTCGATCGGCTCGGCAGACCGCAAGAGTCTGTAGTGGCTTGCGACGACGCCGTCGACTACGCCCTTCAGACAAACACCCCGAATCGCGAACCTATCGTCGGAACCATGCTGAGGATGAAAGTGAACTCGCTGGCTCGGCTTGGCTTAGTTGATCAAAGCGAAGCAACATACCTAACACTTGCAAAGCGCTCTCCGGATTCCCCTCTTCCACATCTATTTTTTGGCGAACTTCTCCTCAACGTCGTAGGAGATCCGATCAAAGCTAGGTTGACATTTGAGAGCGGGTTGGCGCCAAAGACGAGTCTGCACAAAGAATCTGATCGCGACCGGCGTACTCGGCTGCATGCCAACCTTGCCTACGCCATTGGCTTGCATTCAGCAGACAAATCAGCAGCCCGTGCGCACGTATCAAGCGCCCTGGCGAACCCCGACCAGCCATCGCAGGCAGGCCGAATGCTGCTTCAAGCGCTGCCAGTTTGGGATGACGAACTTGCTATCAATTGGCAGCGCGTTTTTGACGGTATCGGCAAGGCTGTGGCGAGCAATGACCCCAGGCTTTGGACCGACTACATCGACGATCTCCAGCGCCTCATGTGGTTTGTTATTTTCCAACACCAAGGCCCAGCCTTCAAGCGCTGGATGGAAGCTTCGGGTTATGTCGAACGTTACGCGCCGCTGTACCACGCCTTTGTTGCTGCATTAGAAGGCGAAGACCACTTGCTTCAAATCAACGCCGAGACGCAAAAACCGGCGGCCGATATTTACAAAGGGCTGGCCAAGCAAATTGCGCTTTATGGGCGGGGCGAAAAAGGCAAGCCGGCGAAGAGCCGGGGTCAATGAGACGTCAAACCACAGCGGCCCAAAGCAGGCCGCCTCGCCAGCTCACACCGCCACCACCTTGCCCATTCAAAGTGTGTGCCGCCGTGTTCGCTGGCCAGGTCTTGCACGCCGCGTATGGCGTTGGCGTCAAGCAGCTCGCAGCGCGCAATCGGGATGCCCGATTGAATGATCTGGATCGTCGTCTGCACAGCCGTGTCATCGGCTTTGGAAGGCTGGCAGCCGCATGCGCTGTCGTTCGCTGGCGCGGCGCTGTGCCTGGGCAGTGTGTGGTGGGCGAACAGGCGCGGCTGAGTGGGCGCGCTGTTGTGGGTTTGCCTCCAACTCCACCAGCACATGAAATGAGGCCAGCCGCAAAACTTGCTGGCTCGGGCCGAAGACCACGTCCGGTTCAGTTCAGTTGCGTTCAGTGATAGTCCTCTTCGCGCTGATGCCGCACGGCCAGTACCACCACGGAAGTTGGGCTTGCGATCTCGTAGAGCGCAACGTAGCCGGTGGCGCCAAACGGGATGATGAGTTCTCGCCGTGTCGGACTCTTCCCGGCCTTGCGGAAACTGTACGGCGTTGATGCCAGCTGGCCCAGGCCGACCGAGCGGATAGCCTCGATGGCGGCTTGAGCCAGGTCAAGGTCCTCGACGGTCTGCGCCTTGTCGAGCAGAAAGTCGAAGAGGCGCTCCAGGTCGTCTTCGGCCGCCGCGCTGAAGCGAACGTCGAACGTCATCCGCCCAACTGCTTGCGCTTGGCGTCTAGTTTTGACTGCAGTTTGCCGAGGAGTTCATCGGCGGACGCCGACTCACCAGTGGCCTGGTAGTGCTCCCAGGCAGCCTGGCCGCGCTCGTGGAAGCGAGTCTGCACGCGACGAAACGACACGGCGTTGCGCACGGATTCCTCGACGAATTCTGAGAGGGTTTCGCCCTCTTTCAGCACCGCCTCCAGCGCTGCGCGCAACGCTGGCTCAACACGGACTTGAGGGATGACGGCGGATTTCATGCGGGGCAGTGTATTGCGTTTGCGTTACGCGATTCCACGCGATTCCACCGCGGCTCCACTTGGAAGGTCGTCTGGCCATCCGCCTTGCCCGCTCACACCGCCACCACCTTGCCCGGATTCATGATGTTCTTCGGGTCCAGCGCGCGCTTCAAGGTGCGCATCATGTCCACCGCGCCCAGGCCGGCTTCGTCGATCAAATAGCCCATCTTGTGCAGGCCAATGCCGTGCTCGCCGGTGCAGGTGCCCTCCAAGCGCAAAGCGCGGTGCACCATCTGCGCTGACAAGCGCTCGGCCGTGGCGCATTCCACGGGGTCG
>JAYVRO010000196.1:0-1986 GCA_043776165.1 Rubrivivax sp.
TCGATTTCCACTACGACGTTTTGGCCAAGCGTTTGCGTGAACTGAGCTTCCTGAACAACGGCGTGAAGATCCGTTTGGCCGATGAGCGCAACGGCAAAGAAGACAACTTTGCCTTTGCTGGAGGCGTGCGCGGCTTTGTGCAATTCATCAACACCGGCAAGAAAGTTCTGCACCCCAACGTGTTCCACGCGGCGGGTGACAAGCTCAGCGAATTTGGCACCAACATCGGTGTTGAAGTGGCCATGCAGTGGAACGATGGTTACAACGAAAACGTTCTCTGCTTCACCAACAACATCCCTCAGCGAGATGGTGGCACGCACCTCACTGGCCTGCGCGCGGCCATGACACGGGTCATCAACAAGTACATCGACGACAGTGAGATAGCCAAGAAGGCCAAGGTTGAAATCGCTGGCGACGACATGCGCGAAGGCCTGGCCTGCGTGGTCAGCGTCAAGGTGCCAGAGCCCAAGTTCAGCAGCCAGACCAAAGATAAGTTGGTGAGCAGCGAAGTGCGCGGCCCCGTCGAAGAAATCGTCTCGAAGCTGCTCACCGATTGGCTGCTTGAAAACCCCATCGACGCCAAGATCATTTGCGGCAAGATCGTTGACGCTGCACGTGCCCGCGAAGCTGCCCGCAAAGCCCGCGAGATGACACGCCGCAAAGGTGTGCTCGACGGCATGGGCTTACCCGGCAAGCTGGCCGACTGCCAGGAAAAAGATCCGGCGCTGTGCGAGATCTACATCGTGGAAGGTGACAGCGCCGGGGGCAGCGCCAAACAAGGACGCGACCGTAAGTTCCAGGCCATCTTGCCCTTGCGCGGCAAGATCTTGAACGTCGAAAAAGCGCGCTATGAAAAGCTGCTGTCCAGCGACAGCATCGTCACGCTCATCACCGCGCTGGGCACCAGCATCGGCAACGATGAATTCAACATCGACAAGCTGCGCTACCACCGCATCATCATCATGACCGACGCCGATGTGGACGGCGCGCACATCCGTACTTTGTTGCTGACTTTTTTCTATCGCCAGATGCCGGTGCTGGTGGAACGTGGCCACATCTACATCGCCCAGCCACCGCTGTACAAAGTGAAGATTGGCAAACACGAGCAGTACCTCAAAGACGGCGGCGAGCTCGACAGCTTCTTGCTCAAAGTGGCCCTGGACAGCGCCGTGGTATTGCCCGATGGCGCCACCCCCGGCGGCCGCACGCCCATCGAAGGCAGCTCACTTGAAACGTTGGCGCGGACTTACCAAGTGGCCAACCGCGTGATCGAGCGCTTGTCCAACTGGATGGACCTGGACGCGCTGCGTGCTCTAGCCAATGGTTTGGTGCTGGACCTCGATACCGAAGCGGCTGCGCAAGTCAGCGCTAGCGCGCTGCAAGCCGCGCTCATCGACGCCATCGTGGTGGCCGAGTTCGACGCGCGCAGCGACAAACCCATCCTGCGCATTGGTAGGCGCCACCATGGCAACGTCAAAAGCAGCGTCATCACGCAAGATTTTGTGCACGGCGCCGATTACGCCGCGCTGAAAGAAGCCGGTGTCACCTTCAAAGACTTGCTCGGTGCCGACGCCCTGGTGCGCCGCGGCGAGGGCGACCGCATGAAGGAACAAAAGGTCCTCGACTTCCGCGTGGCCATGGCTTGGCTCATCGGCCAAGCCGAAAACGCGGTGGGCCGCCAGCGCTACAAAGGCCTGGGTGAGATGAACCCTACGCAGCTGTGGGAAACCACCATGGACCCTGCCGTGCGCCGCCTGCTTCGCGTGCAGATCGACGACGCCATCGAAGCCGACCGTGTCTTCACCATGCTGATGGGCGATGAGGTGGAACCCAGGCGTGAGTTCATTGAGAGCAATGCACTGCGGGCGGCTAACGTCGACGTTTAGGCAGGAGGGCCTATCACCCAAGGGCCCGATGGTTGCGTGCGTCAGCGATGGAGATTCGACGTGCTCGAACGGCGCGCTGGGGATCAGCGGGGCGGTGACA
>JAYVRO010000197.1:0-6382 GCA_043776165.1 Rubrivivax sp.
CCGCGCTGGCCCACTCATCGGCAAGCGTGTACTGGTCTCGGGCTGCGGGCCCATTGGTGTGCTGACGGTGGCCGCAGCCAAATTGCACGGCGCGGCCGAGATCGTGGCCACCGACGTTTTGAACGAGCCGCTGGTCATCGCCCGCAAGATGGGCGCGCATCACACCATCAATGCCGCCGATGACAAAGATTGGGTGGCGCGCAACAGCGCCAACAAGGGCAGCTTTGACGTGATGTTTGAGTGTTCTGGCAACGAGCGTGCCTTCAGAGATGGGTTGGAAGTGATGCGCCCGCGCGGTGTCGTGGTGCAGCTCGGTCTGGGCGGCGACGTGAGCCTGCCGCAAAACATGGTGGTGGCCAAGGAGCTGAACATCTGCGGTTCGTTCCGCTTCCACGCCGAATTTGCATTGGCCGTGCGCATCATCAATGAAGCCCGGCTGGACTTTGCGCCTGTGGTCACGCGCACCTACCCACTGCAAGAAGCCTTGGCCGCGTTTGAGATGGCGGGTGACAGGCAGCGTGCCATGAAGGTGCTGATCGACTTTGGCGCCACGGCTTGAAGCCCGTTTGCCCGGCATCATCGGGGCATGGACAACACCTCAGAAGCGATCAAAGAACCCCGCCTGTGGCGCGACAACGGCTGGACCGCACGTGTCATCAAGAACCCCGACGACGAGGGCTGGGCCGTCGAGATGGTGCTGCAAGGCCAGGCCGAACCCGCCTTGGTGGGCCCGTGGACCATGGGCCGCGACAAAAAGAACCCCAAGCCGCTGGACACTGCGGCCTTCAACACGCTGGTAAAAACGGCCAGCGAAGTGATTCGCCGCCACGAACAAGCCGAGGTGGCGCGCCTGCACAAACAAATGCCCGTGGACGTGGCGGGCGAGCGCTGGAACGTGCTGCTGCGCATCGTGCCGGACGAAGACGAGCCACATGCCTTGCTCAGCGCCACCAACAGTTCAGGTGACGAGATAACCGCGCAGCGTGTGCGGGTGGACTTCAAGCTGACGAGTGCAAGCGCGCTGGCCTGGGCCGAGGCGGGGTTCCAAAAGCCCCGCTGATCCCAGGGGCGCATCCCAGGGGTGCATGAGGCCCATGCAAAAATCCGCGCCTTCAATTGCCCAGGGTGTGCGCTGTGGACCTCCGAGTACCGATCAAGATTTCCGACGAGTTCAGCGACGAAGTCATCACCGCCACGGGCGCACTGGACCTCGCCAGCGGCGAAATCTTTCGCGTCGAATACGAGGATTACGACCTGGAAGCCCTGGGCCCGCCCTGGGAAAACGACGACTACGAGTTCAGCTGCGGAACCTTGTCCAACAACGGCAAAGACGTTGAGTTCCGCATCGACGTGAACAAGACCACGGGCCAGTATTCGGTCAGCGCCAATGAGCTGCTGGAAATCAAGACCCGCGCTGCCGCACTCTTTGCCGGGGTGACGGTGAAGGGCTTGTTGCACCGGGCGGCGGGCAAGGGCTGAGTGCAGCGGCCTGACGGTCAACAAAGCTGACGCTATCGAACATACCTTTGGTGAAGGGTGCAATCTAGGCTAATTTTCCGACTTTTGATCTTGCCTCAAACAATTAGTCGCGACTTTTAGCCATTCAAAGGCAAAATAGTCGCATGCTTCGCGCCCTTGCCGCCAAAGTTTCCGCCGACCTGGCAACCAAAACCGTGGTGCTTACTGGCCCACGCCAGGTTGGCAAAACCACACTTTCACGCCAGTTGATGGCCCAGCTTGCGCCCGCCCAATACTTCAACTGGGACGTGGTGTCCGACCGCGCGGTGCTGCAGCGCCAAAGCTGGGCCAGCTCCAGCCGCCTACTGGTGTTGGACGAAATTCACAAGATGGCGCAATGGAAAAACTGGCTCAAAGGGGTGATTGACGGCCGCCCGCCAGGCCAACAAGTGCTGGTCACAGGCAGTGCGCGCATGGAGACCTTTCGCCAATCAGGCGACTCGCTCGCCGGGCGTTATTACGCGCTGCGATTGCAGCCCATCTCGGTGCGTGAGTGGTGCAAACAACAAGGCGCAACGCCCGATGCTGCACTGGCCCACTTGCTGGCGCGCGGTGGCTTTCCTGAGCCCTGTTTGGCGGCCGACGACGAGGCCGCCGAGCGCTGGCGCAAGCAGTACATCAGCGACCTGGTGCGTGAAGACGTGCTGGAGTATTCCCGCGTGCAAGAGTTAGGCACCATGCGCGTTTTCATCGAGTTGCTGCGCGAACGTGTGGGCTCGCCGTTGTCGATAGCGTCCATCGCGCGCGACCTGGCCGTCGCGCCCACCACGCTGCGCCGTTACCTTGACATCCTGCAAGCGCTCTTCATCGTCTTCACTGTGCAGCCCTGGCACCACAACGTGGCGCGCTCCCTTTTGCAGCAGCCCAAGGTGTACTTTTACGACACGGGCTTGGTGCGTGGCGACGAAGGCCTGCGCTATGAAAACGCCGTGGCCGTGATGTTGCTGGGCCACGCGCAATACAAGATCGACGCACGCGGCCAAGACTGCGGCCTGCACTACCTGCGCACCAAAGACGGCGCCGAAGTCGATTTTGTTCTGTCGCTCGATGGGCAGCTCACTCACCTCATCGAATGCAAGTTGTCAGACAACAAACCGCATCGCGCACTGGGCAACTTTGCCAGCCGTTTTGAGGCCGCGCGGGCCATTCAATTGGTGCGGTTTTTGCGCAATGAAGAGCAGCGCGGGGACGTGCGCATCATCGCTGCCGCGACTTGGTTGGCGGGCTTGGAGGCGTGATGCGCGTGGTTGGCCTGCGTCGTGTCGTGTGAAACGTTAGCGGCATCGCTCAGGCCAGCTTTTTGCGCGCCAACACATGGCGCCACACCATCGGCAACGCCAACACCAAACCAATGATCGTGGGCGTCAAGCCCGGCGCAATCATCAGCACCGCGGCCACGCCGCACAGCATCTGCTCGCCGCGTGTCATCTCGACCAAGAAGTATTTGGACAGGGCTGCAGCCAGCAGCGTGATGCCCAAGATGCAGCCCACAAAAGTGACGGCAAAGTCATACCCTGTGAAGCCTTTGGCCACGATGAGCAAGGAGGGCGAAAACACAAAAACAAAGGGCACCAGCGCCTTGGCCATGCCCAGACGAAACGCCATGTTGCCGGTCTTGAAGGGGTCTGAACCGGCCATGCCTGCTGCGGCGTAAGCGGCCAGCGCAACGGGCGGTGTGATGTCGGCCAGCACGCCGTAATAGAAGACAAAAAAGTGCGCCACCAGGGGCTCTACGCCCATCTGCACCAAGGTGGGTGCGGCCACTGTGACCATGATGATGTAGTTGGCCGTGGTGGGGATGCCGCAGCCCAGCAAGATGCACACGGCGCCCGTCATCACCAGAGCCACCAGCAGCGTGAGTGTTTTGGGCTCTACCAGCGCGGCGGGCAAGAAACTGCCCACGCCGCCCGCTGTGGCCTGCGCCGCGCCGGTGATGATGGTGCTGAGCTTGAAGCCGACACCCGTGAGCGTGACCACGCCGATCACCAAACCCACCGTGGCAGCCGCCGCGCCCACGGCCAGCGCGTACTTGGCGCCGGTGCCCATGGCCTCCACCAACACCGGCACGCCGATGCGGCCCTGCACGCCCCAGGCCCGCAGCAGGAGCGGTGTGATGACCAGCGCAAAAGCAAACAGCGCCAGCTTGATCTCGGTGCTCTCGATGCCGCCAAATACCAGCACTGCCAGCAGCACATGCAGGCCCGTCATGAGGCCCCAGTTGCGTGCGGTGTTGCCACTCATCTGGGTGGTTAAACCAACGATGGCACAAGAGCTGATGCCGGTGAAGGCGGCGAGGTAGGGCGTGCGCCCACTCACCAACACGCCGATGAGCAAAAAGAGCGGGATGAGCGTGGGCCAGCGCTGACGCAGTGACTCACGCAGCTTGGGCATTTCGTCTTCGGTCAGCCCACGCAGGCCAAAACGTTTGGCTTCAAAGTGCACTTGCATAAAAACGCCGAAGAAGTGCATGAAAGCGGGCACGGCAGCGGCCACGATGATGGTTTGGTAGGGCACGGCCAGGAACTCGATCATCAAGAACGCTGCTGCGCCGAGCACGGGCGGTGTGATCTGCCCGCCCGTGCTGGACGCCGCTTCAACCGCACCCGCAAATTCGCGCTTGTAGCCGACACGGATCATGGCCGGGATGGTGAGTGAACCCACCGTCACCGCGTTGGCCACTGACGAGCCACTGAGCATGCCGAACAGGGCCGAGCCAAACACGCTGACCTTGGCCGGACCGCCAGCGTAGCGCCCGGCAATGCTCGACGCGATGTCCAAAAACAATTGCCCCAGGCCGACCCGTGTGGCCATCACACCAAAAAGCACGAAGTGGAAAACGTAGGTTGCCACCACGCCCACGGCGATGCCGTAAACACCTTGGCTCGTGAGGTACTGATGGTTGATGAGCTGCGCCCAGCTTGACCCCGCATGCTTGAGCAAACCCGGGAAGACAGGCCCCGCCAGCGCATACAGCATGAAGGCGATGGCGATGATGGGCAGCGGCCAGCCCATGCTGCGCCGAGTGGCTTCGAGCATGGCCACGATGAGCACCGTGCCCATGACAACGTCAATCGTTAAAGGGTTGCCTACCCGAAACGTCAAGTCGTCAAAGATGATGGGGATGTAGAGCACTGAGGCCGCAACGCCAAGCGCCAGCAGCACGTCAAACCAAGGCACGTTGCTGGCGGTTTTTTCCAGCAACGCCTTGCGGTGCGGGAAGACCAGAAAGATGAGGCCCAGCACAAAGGCCATGTGCACGCCGCGGTGAGTGACCTCTTGCAGCAAGCCAAAACCGGCCGTGTAGTAATGGAAGAGCGAGAGCACGATGAGCAGCGCACCCACCACCGTGGTGGTCTTTTCGCCCAGCGGGCGAAAGCGCATCTCGGGGTCGAACTTTTGCTCCAGGGCGAGCAGTTCTTTGTCGTCGGGCAAAGCGGTGGTGGGTGCGGTGTTGGCCATGGCCTTGCCTTCAAATCAAAGTGCGCGGCTCAAGGCCGCCGCAAAAACAAATAGAGCGGCCAAGGCCGCCGCACAAACAAATAGAGCGGCCAAGGCCGCTCTGTGTCAGATCAAACGTTGATGTTTACTTCAACAACCCAGCTTCTTTGTAGAACTTCTCAGCCCCCGGGTGGAACGGGATGCCCGCGCTCTTGACGGCGTTTTCTTTGGTGATGAACTTGCCCTTGGCGTGGCCAGCGGCCAGGGCCTTTTGCGCGGCGTCGCTGAACAAGGCTTTGGTGATGTCGTACACCAGCGCGCTATCGGCCTTGTCGCTGGTCACCCACTGCGCGCCCACGGCCAGCGTCTTGACGGCGCCCACGCCTTTGTAGGTGTCTGCGGCGATCACGTCGACCGAAAAGAAGCCGCCGCTGGCACGCAACGCGTCAGCCTCTTTGCCGTCAATGTTCAGGATCTCGATGCCACCACCCGCCGTGGCCAGCTCGGCAATCGCGCCGGCCGGTGCGCCGCCGGTGAAGAAGAAGGCGTCAAGCGAGCCGTCTTTCATCTTGTCGCCGGCCTGGTTGGGCTTGATGTACTCAGGCTTGATGTCGCTCTCTTTCAAGCCGTAGGCAGCCAAAACGGCACGGGCGTTGATGAGCGTGCCCGAGCCGGGTTCGTCCAGCGCCACACGCTTGCCCTTGAGCTCGGCCACGCTCTTGATGCCAGCGCCTTTGCGCACCACCACATGCAGGCTCTCGGGGTAGAGGTTGGCGATCAAGCGCAGGCCCGGCACATTGGGTTTGCCCTCGTAAAGCCCGGTGCCTTTTTGCGCCCAGGTGGCCACGTCAGACTGCGAAAAGCCCGACTCCATCGAACCGCCCACGATGCCGTTGACATTGGCCACCGAACCATTGCTGGCCACCGCCGTGGCAACAATCTTGCCCGGCACGCTGATGGCATTGGCAATGGCCCCGCCCACGGGGTAATAGGTGCCTGCTGTGCCGCCTGTGCCGATGCGGAAAAACTGCTGGGCGTGCGCCGCGCCAGTGGCGCTGAGCGCCAAGGCCAGGGTGAGACTGAAGGTGCGAAAGAGGTTCATGAGGGGCTCCAAGACGAAGTCACGATGTTGGCCCGTTATGGCTTGATCTGGGCCCCGTGAATTCACTGAGGCGACGAGTTGAAATTCAGCGCAGTGCCAAGTCCACCACCACGCCGCAAAACACCGCACAAGCCAGCCAGTGGTTCAAGCGGAAAGCCTTGAAGCAGGCTTCACGTTCACGGCTGCGAATGAGGCTGAAGTGCCACAGCGCTTGCAACGCGGCCACGCCCACACCCACGCCGTACCAAACACCCAACCCCAACGTTTGACCTAAGTACAGCCACAGACTCAGGTGCAGCGCGTAAAAAAGCATCACGGCCAGCA
>JAYVRO010000198.1:0-1982 GCA_043776165.1 Rubrivivax sp.
GCCATCCTGAGTGCGCTCGAACCCGCGCCGTCAGCGCAAGTGCTGGCCAGCGCCAACCAGGCCGTGGTGGACTTTTGCGCCATGTTGCGCGAACTGGTGGCTGACCGACGCCAACACCCTGGCGACGCCGACACCGATGTGCTCACCCGCTTGCTGCAACCCGGGGGCGATGGCGAAGTGCTGACTGAAAAAGAGCTGCTGCACAACTGCATCTTCATGCTCAACGCGGGGCATGAAACAACCACCAATTTGATTGGCAACGGCGTGCACGCGTTGCTCACGCACCGCAGCCAGTGGCAGCGCCTGCTGGCCGAGCCGGGCTTGCTCAACACGGCCATCGAAGAACTGCTGCGTTTTGAGAGCCCGCTGCAACTCAATAACCGTTTGACCACCGCGCCCATCGAGGTCGGCGGCCAGCACATCCCGGCGGGCCACTTCATCACGCTGGGCATCGGCGCAGCCAACCGCGACCCCTCTCAGTTCAACCAACCTGACACGTTAGATGTGGCACGCAAGCCCAACAACCACCTGGCATTTGGCCAAGGCGCGCACGCTTGTTCTGGCATGAACGTGGCGCGCTTGGAGGCGCGGTTGGCCATCAGTGGGCTGCTGCGCCGATACC
This sequence comes from Rubrivivax sp., assembly GCA_043776165.1. Taxonomy (GTDB): domain Bacteria; phylum Pseudomonadota; class Gammaproteobacteria; order Burkholderiales; family Burkholderiaceae_C; genus Rubrivivax. Next base: position 623 of record JAYVRO010000198.1, read on the forward strand.
CGATGTTGGCGTTGCGGGGCAACAGTGAACGCGACATGCGGGTGCGTTTTCGGGGCTGGCGCCAGGTGCCCGTCTCCTTGCGCTGAACCGCGCGATGGCCGAGCCTTTCAAGAACCTGCTGAACGCCGACTTGGTGGTCTTGACCGGCCAGCACCTGCGCCGCGTGTGGCGGCCCTTTGATGAACGCGCGTTTGTTGAACTGGCCACTGAGGGCCTGGACAACATGGAAATGAAGGCCCGCGCCATGCACATCGCGAGCGCCTTGCAAACCACCTTGCCGATTGACTTTGCGCAGGCCGCGGGCATGGTTGAAGCCGCCTTGGCGCCGCCCTTTCAGACCGAAGAGCTGGGTGCCATGCGCATCACACAGGCCGGACTGGCGGGCTGGATTTTGTGGAGCGTGGGCGAGTGGGTGGTGCGCAGCGGCATGGCCACACCGCAGCGAGCGTTGCAGTGCTTGCATGCGATCACGCAGCGCTTCAGCGCCGAATTTGCAGTCCGGCCTTTCATCGCCGAGCACCCCGCGCTGGCCCACGCCACCCTGGCGAAATGGGCGAAAGACAACAATGTGCACGTGCGTCGCCTGGCCAGTGAGGGCTCGCGCCCGCGCTTGCCCTGGGGCATGCGGCTTCAAGCCCTGGTGGCCGATCCGAGCCCCAGCTTGGCGCTGCTGAAAAACCTTCAAGACGACACCAGCGCCTATGTGCGCCGCAGCGTGGCAAACCACTTGAACGACATTGCCAAAGACCACCCGAGCGTGGTGGCGGCATGGCTGCATCAGCACCTGCCCGGGGCCAGCGTTGAGCGCAAAGCGCTGCTCAGACATGCCAGCCGCACACTCATCAAACAAGGCCATCCTGAGGCCTTGCGTGCCTGGGGTGTGGGCGCGTCTTTGAAGGGCGACGCGAGTTTGCGCATCGCACCCCAACGTATCACCTTGGGTGAATCATTAACGCTTGACGTGAGCTTGACGTCCAGCGCCAGCCAACCGCAAGCCTTGGTCATTGACTACGCCGTGCACCACGTCAAGGCCGATGGTGGCACCAGCGCCAAGGTCTTCAAGGGCTGGAGCTTGACGCTAGCGCCGCGCGGGCAAATGCAGCTTTCACGCCAACACTCAATGCGCGTGATCAGCACGCGGCGCTATTACGCTGGGCGGCACCGGGTGGTGGTGTTGGTGAACGGCCAAGCTGTGGCCGAGGCCAGCTTTTTCTTGCGTTTGGCGACTGCCAATTAGCGCCCAGGACATGTCGCCCGGTCGCACGGTACTCGGCCCAGCAACGCTGCAACTGGCGCAGGCGCCGCAGTGCCTTGGCGTGGACGGGCGCTGGATGGCACTGGCCACCTTGGACGCTTTGCT
>JAYVRO010000199.1:0-6377 GCA_043776165.1 Rubrivivax sp.
GGTGAGGCCTATCGCGGCGCCGCGGTGACGGAAACGGTGCGCAAGTTCACCGATTTGTATGGTCTGTACGGCTACGCCTTTGCCAGGGTTGAGCAACGCCCCGAGATCGACCGCGCGACCGGCCAAGTGGTGGTGGTGCTCAGCGCCGAACCGCAGCGCCGTGTGTACGTGCGGCGCATTGAAGTGGCCGGCAACACGCGTACGCGCGACGAAGTGGTGCGCCGCGAGTTTCGCCAGCTGGAAGCGTCCTGGTACGACGGCGGAAAAATTAAACTTTCACGTGACCGGGTTGATCGCCTGGGTTATTTCAAAGACGTTAGCGTCGATACCAATGAGGTGCCTGGGGCGCCCGATCAGGTTGACATCGTTGTCAATGTGACTGAAAAACCCACCGGTAACTTGCTGATAGGCGCAGGTTATTCCAACGCCGAAAAACTCACGCTCACGGCGTCGATCAAACAAGACAACGTGTTCGGTTCCGGCAATTACTTGGGCATCGAGCTCAATACCAGCCGGTCCTCGCGCACCTTGTCGTTGAGCGCGGTGGATCCGTACTTCACAGTGGACGGTATCTCGCGCGCCGTGGACGTCTACTACCGTACCAGCCGCCCCTACAACAGCCAGGGCGACACCTATCAATTGGCAACACCCGGTGCGGCCATTCGTTTTGGCGTGCCATTCTCGGAGTTCGACACGGTGTTTTTTGGGTTTGGTGCCGAGCAAACCAAGATTGGCGCCTCCACAGGCATCCCCAACAGCTACTTTCTTTACCGCGAGCTGCACGGCCCCACCAGCACCTCTTTGCCGTTGACGATAGGTTGGTCACGTGATGGCCGCGACAGTCTGCTCACGCCCACGTCGGGGCGCTACATGCGCGTCAACCTCGAATGGAGCGCGGCGGGCGACGTGAAGTACACGCGCACCAATTTGCAGTACCAGGAATACTGGGCGCTGCCCTTCAAGCTGACACTGGGATTCAATTCCGAGCTGGGTATCGGCAAAGGCCTGGGCGGCAAACCGTACCCCATATTCAAGAATTTTTATGGCGGCGGTTTGGGCACAGTGCGGGTGTTTGAGCAGGGCTCACTTGGTGTGATCGACCCCACAGGTGCTTTCATCGGTGGTTCGCGCCGCTTGAATGTGAACACTGAGTTGTACTTTCCGGTACCTGGCACGGGCAACGACAAATCGCTGCGCGTCTTTGCTTTTGCAGATGCCGGCAACGTCTGGCGCGAGGACGAAAAAATCTTGGCGTCCAGCTTGCGTGCTTCGGCCGGTTTGGGTTTGAGCTGGATCTCGCCGGTCGGTCCACTCAAGCTGAGTTGGGGTCGCCCAGTGCGGGTGCAGCCCAACGATAGAATCCAACGTTTCCAATTCCAGATCGGGACTGCGTTCTGATGAATACCTCGCTGAAGATGGGCTTGGCTGCTGTGGCAGCGCTGGCCGTGATGTCCGCCCCAGCCGTGGCTCAAGATTTGAAAATCGGCTACGTCAATAGCGAGAAAGTGCTGCGCGAAGCCACGCCCGCCAAGGCAGCACAAGCCAAACTTGAAGCCGAATTCGGCAAGCGCGAACGCGAGCTGAACGATGTTGCCGCCAAGCTAAAAACCGCTGCAGACAAACTCGACAAAGACGCCCCTACCTTGGCCGAAGCTGAGCGCAATCGCCGCCAGCGCGAGTTGGTCGAGCAAGATCGCGACTTGCAGCGCAAAAGGCGCGAATTCCAAGAAGATCTGGGCCAGCGCAAGAACGAAGAATTGGCCAGTGTTGTGGAGCGCGCCAACCGCGTCATCAAACAAATTTTTGATGCCGAAAAATACGACCTCATCTTGCAAGAAGTAGTTTTTGCCAGCGCCAAGATCGACATCACCGACAAGGTGATCCGTGCGCTCAACAGCGGCGCCACAGGAAAGTAGTGCGGTGGCCGCTTCGGTGGCCACTTGCTAGTCTGCGTCTGTGTCTGCTTCTGTGTCTGCTTCCAGGTCGGACTCAGGCCGCCCGCAGGTCAACCTGGCTGAGCTCGTCGGGCAACTCGGCGGTGAGCTGATCGGCGCGGGCGACACGCCCATCACACGCATCGCCGCGCTGCCTTTGGCACAGGCCGACTGCATCAGTTTCCTGGCGCACGCCAAATACGTTTCGCAATTGACGAGCTCGCTTGCCGGCTGCGTCATCGTGGGTCCAGCGCAGCGCGATGCCGCTGTCGCTCGGGGTGCCACGATTGTTTGCAGCGATCCCTATTTGTACTTTGCGCGGCTCACGCAGTGGTGGGCAGCGCGAACGCGCGTCGTGGTCAGGCCGGGTGTACATGCCAGTGCATTCGTCGAAGAAGGCGCCTTTGTTCATCCCAGCGCCAGCGTTGGCCCCTTTGTGCACGTTGACAGCAGTGCCTGCCTGGAACAAGGTGCCGTCGTCGGGGCCCACAGCAGCGTTGGGCGCGGCGCGGTGGTGGGGGCTTTCACCGTGCTCAAGTCAAACGTTAGCTTGGCTGAAGCTTGCGCCATTGGTGCGCGGTGCATCGTGCACAGTGGTGCAGTCATCGGGGCTGACGGCTTTGGTTTTGCACCGCACGAGGGACGCTGGGAAAAAATCGAACAGCTCGGTGTCGTGCGGATTGGCGATGACGTCGAGATCGGCGCCAACACGTGCATTGACCGGGGCGCTCTCGAAGACACCGTGCTTGAAGACGGTGTGAAGCTCGACAACCTCGTCCAGATCGGGCACAACGTTTTTGTCGGTGCGCACAGCGCGTTTGCGGGCTGTGTGGGCGTGGCGGGCAGTGCACGCATTGGCAAGCACTGCACTGCGGGCGGCGGCGCCATCATCTTGGGGCACTTGGAGCTGGTGGACCATGTCCACATCACGGCGGCCACCGTGGTGTCGCGCTCGATCTTGCAGCCAGGCCAGTACAGTGGCGCTTTCCCCTTCGATGACAATGCGTCCTGGGAGAAAAACGCCGCCACGCTGCGGCAGTTGTACAAGCTGCGTGAACGGGTACGCGCGTTGGAGAAAAAGCCTTGACTGCACCGATCCTGGACATCCACAAGATCCTGAAAAAGCTGCCGCATCGCTACCCGTTTTTGCTGGTGGACCGTGTTGTCGAGTTCGAAAAAGACCTGCGTATCAAGGCACTCAAAAATATCACCATCAACGAGCCTTTTTTCACTGGACATTTCCCGGGCCGACCCGTCATGCCGGGCGTGTTGATGCTCGAGGCGCTGGCGCAAGCCTCGGCACTCTTGTCCTTTGAATCCTCGGGCCAGACGCTCGACGACGACATGGTGGTGTACTTCGTGGGCATTGATGGCGCGCGGTTTAAGCGCGTTGTCGAACCCGGTGACCAGCTCATATTGGAGTCGTGGGTAGAGCGCGCAAAAGCGGGCATCGTCAAGTACCGAACACGCGCCAGTGTGGGCGGTGAAACAGCGGTCGAAGCCACGTTGATGTGCACCATGCGGCGCCTCCAAGCCTGATGTTGGCGCCGTGAGCATCGTCCATCCCACGGCCATCATCGACGCCCAGGCCGAGCTCGACAGCAGCGTCAGCGTGGGTCCTTACGCCGTGATTGGCGCCAAGGTGCGCATTGATGCTGGCACCAAAGTCGGCGCGCACGCCGTGATCGAGGGCCCCACGACGATTGGCCGCGACAACCGGATTTTTCAGTTCACTTCGCTGGGCGCCGCGCCGCAAGACATGAAGTACCGTGGTGAACCCACCGAGCTGCACATCGGTGACAGAAACACCATCCGCGAGTTTTGCACCTTCAACCGAGGCACGGCGCAAGACGTCGGCATCACGCGTGTGGGCCACGACAACTGGATCATGGCCTATGTGCATTTGGCGCATGACGTTCAACTCGGTGACCACACCATTCTGGCCAACAACGCGACCCTGGCAGGGCACGTGCATGTGGGTGACTGGGTGCTGGTGGGCGGACTCTCGGGTGTGCACCAGTTCTGCCGCATTGGCGCGCACGCCATGATCGGTTTCCAGGCGCGTGTGACGCAAGATGTGCCACCGTACATGTTGGTTGAAGGCAGCCCGCTGACCGTGCGAGGCTTCAACGTCGAAGGCCTTCGTCGCCGTGGGTTTTCGCGCGAGCGCATCGCGCAAGTCAAACAAATGCATCGTTTGCTCTACCGCGGCAATTTAGAGCTGGAAGCAGCGCGCGAAGGCATTGCGGCGATGCTTGATGCCCTGCCGATGAACGATGTCGATGGCCGGTCAGACGTGAACGCCATGCTCAGCTTTTTGGCCAGCGCCACGCGCGGCATCGCGCGCTGAAGGCCACGATGAGCAGCACGCCATTGCGGCTGGCCATGGTCGCGGGCGAGGCCTCTGGTGATCTCTTGGCTGGCTTGCTCATGGGTGGGATGAAAGCGCGCTGGCCTGAATTGCAGCTACAAGGCATTGGCGGGACACACATGCTGGCGCAGGGGTTCGAAACCTGGTGGCCACAAGACAAACTGGCCGTGCGCGGTTACGTCGAAGTGCTGCGCCACTACCGCGAAATCGCCGGCATTCGCAAAGGCTTGGCGCAGCGTTTGTTGGCCAACCCACCAAAGGCTTTTATCGGCGTGGACGCGCCCGACTTCAATTTGGGTTTGGAAGCGCAACTGCGTACCTGCGGCATCAAGACGATTCACTTCGTGTGTCCCTCGATCTGGGCCTGGCGCGGTGAGCGCGCCAAAGCCATGGCTGACAGTTGCGACCATGTGTTGTGCCTGTTTCCCTTTGAGCCCGCGTTGCTGCAAGCACAAGGCGTGGCAGCGACGTACGTGGGCCACCCTTTGGCCGATGCAATCCCGATACAAGCTCCGCGCGACACAGCGCGCGCGCTATTGCAAATCAAGCCAAGTGAAACCTTGGTCGCAGTGTTGCCTGGCAGCCGCCGCTCAGAGATTGCGGCCATAACGCCGGTGTTTTTGCAGGCCGTGGCGCGATTGCAGCGTCAACGGGCTGATCTGCGTTTTGTCTTGCCCGTGGCGCCGGGCTTGCGGGCAATGTTGGAGCCTTTGGTGCAAGCGCACGCGCCCGACGCAAACCTACAGTTGCTGGACGGCCAATCGCACGTGGCGCTGGCAGCCTGCGACATCACGCTCATAGCAAGCGGCACAGCCACACTTGAAGCCGCGCTCTTCAAGCGGCCCATGGTCATCGGCTACCGCATGAACCCAGTGAGTTGGCAGATCATGAAACGCCTGCGCTACCAGCCCTGGGTGGGTTTACCCAACATCTTGTGCCGCGATTTTGTGGTGCCAGAATTTATCCAGGAATCCTGCACACCTGAAAAGTTAGCCAACGCGGTGCTCGCGGGTTTGGACGATGACGCTGGTCAACACAACATCACCATGCGCTTCACCGCGCTTCATCATCAACTGCGCCGCAACACCGCGCGCCAAGCTACCGATGCCATCGCGCAAGTCATTGCCGCCTGAACAACTCGCCCTGGGTTGGGACGCCCCCGGTTTGCTCGCCGGCGTGGACGAAGCCGGGCGCGGGCCGCTGGCCGGGCCGGTGGTGGCCGCGGCAGTGATCCTCGATGGCTTGCAGCGTATCAAGGGTTTGGCCGACTCCAAAACCGTCTCGCCACGCAAGCGCGAGCGTTTGTACGACGAAATTCGTGCGCGCGCGCTGTGCGTGGCAGTAGGAGAAGCCAGCGTGCAAGAGATCGACACGCTCAACATTTTGCAAGCCACGCTCTTGGCCATGCGCCGCGCGGTTGAAGGCCTGCGTTTGGTACCACGCTATGTGCTGGTGGACGGCAACCGCTTGCCGACGCTGACCATGCAATGCGCGGCAATCGTCAAGGGCGACGCCAAAGTCGCGGCCATCTCGGCCGCCTCCATCATTGCAAAAGTCGAGCGCGACCGCTTGTGTGCAGCGCTTCATGAACAGCATCCCCTGTATGGCTTTGATGTGCACAAGGGCTACCCCACAGCGGCGCACTTGGCGGCCCTGCGTGAACATGGCGCGTGCGCCGTGCACAGGCACAGCTTTGCGCCCGTGCGACGGGCCTTGAACCTGCGATGACTGCGGCGCCATGACCGAGCTGCAGCGCATCAGCGCGCGCGACAACCCTTTGCTCGTCAAGCTGCGCCGTTTGACCCAAGACGGCGCTTCTTACCGCCGCCACAGCACTGTGTGGGTGGAAGGTGAACATCTTTGTGCTGCGGCGCAACTGCGTAGCGTGAGTGTTTCGCAGGCCTTGCTCAGCGAGAGTGCCCAGCACAGCGAACGCTTGTTGGCAATAGCCAGGCATGCGCCGCGAATATCGGTCGTTCCGGACGAGCTTTTTGCCGGGGTCAGCGCTTTGGAGTCACCGTCCAACATGGGCTTTGTCCTCGACGCGCCCGCGCCGCCCGCGTTAGCGACTT
>JAYVRO010000200.1:0-6341 GCA_043776165.1 Rubrivivax sp.
TGGGCGTGTGCTGCCCACCTTGGCCATGCCAGAAATACCCGCAGCGCAGCGTCGTGCGCATGTGTTGGCCATGGCCGAGACCTTGGCGCGCTTGCATGCCGTTGACGTTTTCACTGTGGGCTTGGCCGACTACGGCAGACCTGGCAACTATTTCGAGCGGCAAGTGGCGCGTTGGTCACGTCAATGGTTGAACACGGATCACACCCGCAGCGCCGCTTTTGAGCAGGCCATCACCAGCGTCACCGCGTGGCTGAACGCGCACATACCGTCCAGCCAAACTTGCACCATCGCGCATGGCGACTACCGCCTGGGCAACCTGATGTTTCACGCTACTGAGCCGCGTGTGATTGGCGTGCTCGACTGGGAGCTTTCCACCCTGGGCCACCCCTTGGCCGACGTGGCCTATTGCGCCATGGCGTGGCAAATGCAAGCCGGTGACTTTGACGGTGTGCGCGGTCTCGACTTGGCTGCGCAAGGCTTGCCCAGCATGAACGAGTTTTTCGCGCATTACCAGCTAAGTGGCGGTTGCCCCGAGCCGCTGTTGCCCTTTCACCTGGTGTTTTCGATGTACCGCATTGCTGTCATCCTGGACGGCGTGGCAGCGCGTGGCGAAGCCGGCAATGCTGCGTCAACTGACGCTGTGCGCGTGGGCGGGCAAGCCGTGGCCTATGCGCAGCGAGCGCTGGAAGTCATGCGCGGTTGAATACCTACCGCCCGCACGTTGTCGGACTCGAAAGATGGATCATCCAGCTTGCCATCCAAGATGTACGAATAGGCCGTACCAGATTCAAACCTTTCCCTCTGAACAGGTGGGTTTGTCTGGATGTCGGGTTCCCATCATCAATGGTGGAAGCAAGGGCGCATGTTCGAGATAAGCCGATGTCGACCGTATTACGTCAAGCCCAGGCTCGCGGCACTGCTCCAACTGCCCACGAACGTTCGCCACGCGGTGTGAAAACTGAGTTCTGATGGGCCGAGCCCCATCAGAACATGCCGTTCGAGTGTGCCTGCGTGTGAGGGACCACCTGCAGCACATCCCAATGCTCCACGATCTTTCCGAAATCGTCGAAACGGAAGATGTCGATGCCAGCCCAGTCCTTGTCTTTGAATGTTGGCCAGACCTGATGGCAGTGCAGAACAACCATGTTCGCTTGCGCCACCGCACGCTTGAACTCAACGTGTTTTCCTGGGTACTCACTCGCCATCTGCTCAAAATAAGCGATGAAAGCTTCTTTGCCATCAGCCACGTGAGGATTGTGTTGGGTGTAGGTCTCACCTGAGTATCTTTCCAACGCCAACGCCGGTTTGCATTGATTGAACATCAGGTCGTAGAACGCGATGGCGGTGCGCTTGTTTCGTTCGAGGTCAGGTGCCATGGCCGTTGCTTTCGATAGGTGACAACCGAAGCTCCATGAACACACTGTGCGGGTTTTCCTGGTACCCGGCAAACGGGCCGGAAATGTGAAACCCGGCACTCCGATACAGACTCTGGGCTGCGCCAAAAGCGGCGTGACTGCCGGTTTCTAGGCTGAGCAAGTGATATCCGCGTTGTCTGGCAGTCTCGATGATTCGACCGAGTACCGCTCTTGCGGCGCCGCGCCCACGAAACCCCGCCGGTGTTCGCATGGACTTGATCTCGCCGTGAGTCGCCGACAGCTCTCTCAAGGCACCGCAACCCAGCAGCAATTCATTGTCCCAAACCGTCCAGAATGTTATGTCGGGAGACTTTAACTTCGACAGGTCGAGAGCAAACACTTGCTCTGGCGGGCTGAGCTCATGCATGTTTCTCAGATGCTCGCTCAGCAGATCGTGAACCACTGAGCGGGACAGATCGTCAATTTCTATTCGCATTGAAGTTGTACCTGGCGGTTGAATCGCTTGGGGTTGCTTCTCTATTTTTTGCAGCACCGGATTGAAGCAGGCCGACCTGGGGCACTTGACTCCAGATATTCGCCAGCGGCGTGTCGCGTGGTCGGTGCTCGGCGCTATTTTGGTGGGCAATCACAGAGGTCATACCCGTCATCAAAGACCACACGCCATTGCCCGTCCGGATCGCGCCGCCAAGTGGAATAGAAACGCGAAACAACCTTTCCTCCTGGCACCGCCACGGGGCCAACAGATTGGGCAAGTGTTCCATTCGCGATCACTTCAACGAGATCAGGCTTCCACGTAAACGGCGGGGCAGCGGACGTGTAGAAACGCTTCCAGAACGCACCGATGGCCGCTTTGCCATGTAGCGGCTTGCCCCCGTTAAGAAAGATGGCGTCTTCAGCAACAAAGCGCATGAACGCCGTGTGATCGCGGTCCACCATGGTTTTGGCAAACGCCATCTCCACGGCGGTGACCTCGGCAACGAGTTGCTCCCGGTTTTGAGTGGCTGGTATGGCAGTGCAGCCGATGACGAGTGCTGAAGTCACCGCGACATACAAAGTTCGTAGAGTCATTCATTTACCCATGTGTTCTTCTTGAATCTGGCGCACCGCTTGAGACCAGCTTGAAGAGCCAGCCAAAAGCCGTGGGATCCAAGACGGGATAGCGCCATCCGGTGCCAGCCGAAACTTGAAACAACTCACTTCTACCTCGATGGTCTGCACGGTGATGCAAAGCGGGCCTGCACCGACTTTCCAGCGCCTGCCCCTCCATCGGCCGAGCAGCGACGGCTTGGCTCGATGAGATCTTCATCGACGGCTCCGCGCCTTGCCCGGCTTCTGCGCTCCGTCGGCCTGCGTTTTGACTGTCTGAATGAAGCATGTCGGTGCAAGCGGCGGTCAACAGTGCCCACTGCAGCGCCATGGCGCCAGCAACGCGCAGTCGAAGCCACGAAGTGTTCATAGGAGATTTGGCATTCATGCGCGTAGGTGCTGCGACTATGCAGTCAATCGATTCGCCCAATTGAACGTTTCCTTTGCGCCCCATGCGGCGCCCTCGGCCCTGAAGACAAGGTGCAAGGCTTGGGGTTTGATTGGCGCCCTGGAAGGGCCAACGAATCCCCCCTGAATGGGGAAGCCAGCGCGCACCAGCATGCGCCGTGAAACGACGTTGGCGGATGAAGTGCGTGCCACGACCCTGGCTAGACCAAAGGCCCACTGGACCCCCTTGACGGCTGCGACTACAACCTCGGTGCCGTACCGGCAGCGCCGACGCATAAGCCACTGCCTTGTCCGGAAAGAACCTTGCGCCAAACTGGCTGACCGCGTGGTCAAGCATGGGCTGATTCAGGTCAGTGGCCACGATGGACACGTGGCCCGGCAACCGAGCGGCCATATAGCGCGTGACGACCCAGTACCTGCCGCGACTTCAGGCACGCCTGTCGGCTGCAGCAGCACCGATCGCTTGGTCAGGTCTCTTGTATAAGGGTCCAAGGTCAGGGGAACCATGTATCGCTCATGTAGCTGCGCAATGGATCCAGAGAAGACTTGATCGCCGTTAGTGAGATTCACGATGTTCGACTCCGGGAAGCGCAGTTGATGTGGGTTAACATTTGAGGTAGGCTGGTGGAAAAAGATCGCCAACTCAGGCTACAAGACGTCGTAGGCGTCGCACTTCAATCTAGAGACTGCCCTTGGGTCTTTGTGTCAGCCACAGTGCAGGACTCCTGAGCCGGTTTCTTTCCGGAAGTGCGTGCTTTGGCATGGAGGTTTGGCTTCGCTGCACCAGGCACATTGCTCTGCGGACGAGCATGTCGAGCGCCGCCCATCCGCACTGTCCTTGGGTCTATTTTTCCATCACGACGTTCCACGGCCCATCCGCTTGGATGAAAAACACCGCGTCTTCGTTGCCTTCGACCTTCGCCGTGTGCGACGCCTTGTTGGTCAGAGCGAAGTACGCTCCTGGCCCGAGCTTATGCTCCTTGCCCTCCACGGTAAGCGTGATCGTGCCTGACACCACCGTGGCGTAGTGATCCGTGTTGTGATGATGCTTCGGTGTCACCAGGCCGACCGGATACTTTAGAAAGAATCGGCTCGCGCCCTTCTCCATGTCGCCCGAAACTGGAGCGGCTGTCACGCCATTCCCCATGTCTTTCCATTTGAGATTTGCTTTCGTTACCACTACCGTCGGGCCGGCACCAAAGGCCAGCGTCGGCGATCCTGCCATCAGAGCCACTGAAATCGAAATGGCGATTGCGTGCTTTATTTTCATTTGCTTTCTCCATCAAGTGGAAGCAATTGAGGGCCGCTTCCTGACGCCCAACGAATGAAATGGACTTTCCCGTCCCGAGCTATCCGCCGAGTGGAGATTGGCAACAAGTGCCGCGGTGGGAAGCGCTGTTCTCTCATCAACTGACTTGAAGAGGGGGATTCCATGGCCATTTTGACTCTTTGAATTGATCTCGCCAAGTGCGTGTTCGACGCGCGCGGTATCGATGAAAGTGGCACGGTGCAGTTGCGCCAGCCCAAGGTGGCGCGAGCCAAGCGCAAGGCGCTGATCGCAGCGCCACCCCTTGAATGATCGGCGTCGAAGCATGCTCAGGTGCACACCACTGGGCGGGGCAGCCCTTGTACTTTGAGCTAGACGGGCGTCGACGGCAGTACGCCAGGCCCGGGCTGATGACTATTTACTGCGCGCTGCCAGACCGGGCCTGGTCGCCTGTCGTTGGCTCGGGGTTTGCGAGTGGCGTTGGCCAGCGCTATGCCAGCGGACGTTGCCACTGCTTTCGTTCCTGGTAACCCGCTTTTCGGAAGGCATTGACCATGGGGTGGTTGCCAGAGCCAGTGTCACAAAATGCGCGCCAGCAGTTCGCGCTGATGCATGTCCTTGTCGCTTCGAGAATGAGTTCTAGGGCATAGCCATGGCCGCGATGCTCTGGCAACACACCCATGTACAAGATGGTGCCCTGCGGCTGACCGCCCTTCCATCGACTCTTGTCGGCGAACACTGTGGTGAGAACAAAACCGACTCTTTGGCCTTGGCTGTCGGCCGCTGCACGCCACCAACCTGCCCGCTCTTCGAAGTACTGCTGAGCAACCCCGTACACCTCGTCCACGGCCTTGTCGATGCCAATCATTCGGACTGTGCACAGATCCGATTCGTCCAGCGAGTGCCTCATGACTGTAGCCATCGATTGGCGCAGCCATGGCTCGGGTGCGATTTCGTATCGGAGCGCGCCCTGAGTTGGTGGCACGGGGCAACCGGGTTCCCAAATGAACGGCGTCTTCCAGTAGTGCCCCGGAGCAGGTGCGTCCACGTGTTGTCTCGGGTTTGAGGTACAGCAATGGCCTTGATTGAATGGTCAGGCGTTGCTTGCTGTTCCATGGCGACGCCTGACTTCAGACACTGCGTTGGTTACGAGATGCGTTAACACCGACGTGTCGAGATCTCTGAGCCGCTTGAAATATAGGCATGACTTGCCCATTCGGTGTTTGCCCAACCGCGAAAGCAGGAGGTCTTGTTCCTTGCCCTCTGCTGAAAGATAAATCACCAGATCCTTGCCGCGGATGGCGAAGCCAGTCAAACAAGATTCACCTTGCCTGCCGCTCTCATAGGTGTACTTGTACGAGCCATAACCGACGATGCTTGGCCCCCACATTTTTGGGTCGTGCTTCGTGATCTTCTTGAGCATCGCCATCAAGGTTTTGCAATCGGCGCGTTGCTCCTCGCTGGCCCTGGAATCGATGTAGTCGACGACACTCGCCTCGTTGGTTTTGGTCTTTGTATCAGCCATGGTGCGCACCTTTCGTATCGGCTTCGTGGGACGCCCAAAACTACTTGATTCTGCGAACCCGTGGGCTCTTGGTCAGTCCGTCGAACTCTAGGAAGTAAGACCCTAGCGCACCTCGCTTGACTGTCACTTTGCGCATGGCCGACGTGGTTGTGCCACTGCTGCCGTCCACGACTTCCCAGACTTGACCGTTCTGAAGGCGGATCTTGTCGTTGGGGCCCCAACCGTCAAAGTCTGAATTGACCATCGACTCGATGGCCTGGACCTCAAGCGCCGCGGCCTTCTGTGGAAAACCGAACGTTGCAGCAACAACGCCTGACGGACCCGCTGGCTTCGGCGGAAAGGCAGCGTCGTAGCAAGCAAGTCGGGCAGCGGCGTCAACGACGGTTTGACACTGCATGTGTGCCCCGCTCTGTGCAAAACCGTTTGCACAAACGGTGATCGTCAGAACTGCGAGGAATGGCAAACGCATGGTGTTGGAATCTCTTCGTGAACGGAAAGGGCGGTGTAGCTGGCGTGAACATTGATTTTGTGCGGCCTGAGGTTGGAGGCACAGCACGTCGCCAACGTTGAACTTGAATCTTAGAACCGCCCAGCCCCCCAACTACCGTGCCATGAGAATCAGCCAAGCGACATGGGACATGAGTGCCAACAACGCCAGAGCGAGTCGCGTCCTCTGAGT
>JAYVRO010000201.1:0-1964 GCA_043776165.1 Rubrivivax sp.
GATGCGTCCAAGCTCTTGGGCGTGGACATCATGACGGGCCACTGGGAGTTCACTTATGGCATGGAGCGCGTGAAGCAAATCATCGACGGTGACTTCAAAGGCCGCATCAACTTCATTGCGCAAAACATTGCCACCGCCGACTTCGGTGACCCCGTCTTTGCGCCCTTTGTGATGCGCCAGATGAACGGTGTGCGGGTCGCCATCGTTGGCCAAGCCTTCCCCTACAGCCCGGTTGCCAATCCACGTTACCTGATGGCCGACTGGCGCTTTGGCATCCAGGAAGAGAGCATGCAAAAGACCGTGGACGAGGCGCGCGCCCAAGGTGCCCAGCTCGTCGTGCTGCTCTCGCACAACGGCATGGATGTGGACCTGAAGATGGCCAGCCGAGTGCGTGGCATCGACGTCATTTTGGGCGGCCACACCCATGATGGCGTGCCCGTGCCCGTGCGCGTGGCCAATGCAGGTGGCAGTACTTTGGTGACCAACGCGGGCAGCAATGGCAAGTTTTTGGCCGTGCTGGACGTCGAGGTCAAAGGCGGCAAGCCCGTTGACGTTTTTTATCGACTGCTGCCCGTGTTCAGCAACCTGCTCGCACCCGACCCAGACATGGCCGCCTTGATCACAAAGGTGCGCGCGCCCTTTGCCGCCAAGCTGGCCGAGCCCATGGCGGTGACCGACGGCTTGCTCTACCGGCGCGGCAACTTCAATGGCAGTTGGGACCAGCTCGTGTGCGACGCGCTGATGCAAGAACGCGGCGCCGAGATCGCTTTTTCACCAGGTTTTCGCTGGGGTACGAGCCTCTTGCCCGGCGCCACCATCACGCGTGAATTGATGATGGATCAGCTCGCCATCACCTACCCGTACACCACGCTCAGCAGCATGACGGGTGCGACCATCAAGACCATCCTGGAAGACGTGGCCGATAACCTTTTCAACCCCGACCCCTATTACCAACAAGGCGGTGACATGGTGCGCACCGGCGGCTTGACCTACAGCTTGTCGCCGACCGAAAAAATGGGCTCCCGGGTGGACGACATGCGCTTGAATGGCCGCCCCGTCGAGGCCGACAAAACCTACCGTGTGGCAGGCTGGGCGCCCGTGGCCGAAGAGGCACGCAACGCTGGCGGCCAACCCATTTGGGACATCGTTGAGCGCTATCTCAAAGGCTCAGCTGGTGGGCACGTGACGGCACGCCAGGTCAATGTGCCCAAGCTGCTGGGCGTGCAAGGCAACCCGGGGCTGGTTTAGTCACCTCTCACGCAACTGAAAGAAACATCATGTCCCTGCGCAAACCCTTGATCGCCCTTCTCCTGGCAACCAGCGCCATCGCGGCCCATGCGCAGGACAAAGTCGTCTACCACGTGAACGACACCGCAGGCCAAGCACTGGCCGCGCTGCGCAACATTCGCAATCATCTGGACACCGACCCCAGCGCCAAAGTCACGGTCGTCACTCACGCACAAGGTGTTGACTTTTTGATGGAGGGCGCCAAGGACACGAGCGGCGGCGCCTACGCCAGCACCGTGGCCGCGCTGGTAGCGCGCGGCGTGAAGTTCGAGGTCTGTGAGATCACTTTGAAGAACCGCAATTTGAAGAAGGAGCAGTTCATTCAAGAGGCCGATTTCACGCCCTCGGGCGTCGTGCGCATCACCAAGTTGCAGTTGCAAGGGCACGCCTATTTACGGCCCTGAAGCACCCTTCAACCCAGGTTCAAACAAGCTGCGAAAAGGCCTTCGTGAAAAAATCGACGCCGCCAAAGTTGCCTGATTTCAACGCCAGGTGCAGACCCTGTTGTTCCACACCAGCCACCACGTCGCCTGCCACAACGGGCGACTGCGCGTAACACCAAGGCACGCCCGGGTCGATCTGCGGGCCGATGCGCATTTGCCTCACTTGCAGCGCTTGCACACAAGCGCCCGAGGTCTCGCCTCCGGCCACCACGAGTTGCCTCACGCCGCGCTCGA
>JAYVRO010000202.1:0-6311 GCA_043776165.1 Rubrivivax sp.
TTTAGTCAAGCCGCGCCAAGGCGCGAAGGTTCTCAGGCGTCGTGCCGGGCAGGCCAAAAAATTCGAGGTACGCGGGGATTTGCTCAAAGAGCATGTCAATGCCCACCTGGAACTGGCAACCGCGTTGCTGTGCGGCCCGCAGCAAGGGTGTCATGCTTTGTTTCATCACCACTTCACCGACAAAACTGTGGGGCGATAAACGAGTCGCGTCAAACGGTAAGTCGTCGCCATCGTGCATACCCAGCGGCGTGGCGTTGACGACGATGTCAAAACCTGCAGGGTCGTTGCTGCCGCTTTGCACCTCCAACTGGGTGTGATGCTCGCGCAGGCGTTGCGCGAGGTCCCGAGCCGATTCGGCGCGTGCGTCAAAGACCGCCAAGGCGGCGACACCGGCTTTGGCCAGCGAGGCCGCAATGGCCGAGCCCACACCACCAGCGCCCACCACCAACGCGCGCTGGCCAGCGAGCTGACGGCCCTTGCGCATGGCGCCCCGCACAAAACCTTCGCCGTCGAACATGTCGCCCACCAACTGACCGTCGGCGCCTTTTCGCACCGCGTTGCAGGCACCGGCGACCTGAACCGTGGCGCTCACCTCATCCAGGCAATTAAGCACACTGACTTTGTGCGGCATGGTGATGAGCGCGCCGAGCGTGTTCTCTAGCGTGAAGAGGGCCTTCAAGAGATTGGGGAAAGCCGCAGCCTGGCAACCCATGGGCACCACCGCAGCGTCGATGCCAGCTTGCTCGAAATAGGGGTTGTAGATCTGCGGCGACTTGAAGGCAAAAGTCGGCCAACCGATGTGCGCAATGAGTGCCGTGTTGCCGCGAATCATGTCGGTCAGTTCAAACGTCAGCAACCAGCGGCACCGGCCGTGGCCAGCGTCACTGCCGCACGCAATGCCAGCAAATAGCTGTCGGCGCCAAAGCCGCTGATCTGACCCTTCACGACTTCAGCAAACACCGACGTGTGGCGGAAAGCCTCACGCGCGTGTACGTTGGACATATGGACTTCAACGATGGGGCACTTCAAGATGGCCAATGCGTCGCGAATGCCGTAGCTGTAGTGCGTCCAAGCGCCTGCGTTGATGCACACCGCGTCCACTGCTTCGGCGAGTGCGGCATGAACGCGTTCGACCATCGCACCTTCAAAGTTGGTTTGAAAGCACTCCACCTGCGCGCCGAGCTCGGTGCCTAAGCGTTGAAGTTGCTCGTCAATTTGGGCCAGCGTCGCGGTGCCGTACTGCGTAGCGTCGCGCTTGCCAAACATGTTCAGGTTGATGCCATTGAGCACGAGGATTTTCATGGTCTTCCTAGGTTTCGCAGGGGATGATCGCGGTGACCGGTGACGGGTCAAAATTCTCTAATGTACGAACTGGTTAGTTTTTACCACTGAATGCTAACTCATCTGCAAAGGATCTCCTGAAACAAAGTCGGCCATCAAATCGAAGCACACCGCCTCACGAGTCAAGCCTTGCGCACGTGGCGCACCACCATGTCGATCACACTGTCGCGCCGAGCCCCAATGGCAAGGGGCGTGTCGAGGTCGCGCTTGAAAATCAGCGCAAAGGTGTGTTTGTTGGCCACGTTGAAGACGGCCAAAGCGCTGATCGACATGTGCACATCAACCGCGTCAAGCCCGGCTCGAAACACCCCCGCCTTGCATCCACGCTCGTAGATACGGCTTACCGCGCTGATGGCGGCCGCGTTGAGTTGTTGGATGACCTTTGACCCGGCCAGGTACTCACCGCGGTGAATGTTTTCGGTCATCACCAAACGTGTAAATTCAGGGTGCGCCAACTGGTAGTCAACAGTGAAGCCCACGAGTCTTCGCAGCGCATCTTCGGGCCTCAAGTCGTTCAGCTGCAAGGCCGCTTCGGCTTCGCGGATGTGACGGTAAGCGTCTTCCAACACTGCAACGTACAGGCCCACTTTGGAGCCGAAGTAGTAGTAAATCATGCGCTTGCTTGTGCGCATGGCGTGGGCGATGAGGTCGATGCGGGCGCCCGCCAAACCCTTCTCGGCGAACTCGCGGGTGGCGACTGCCAAGATGTCCGCCATGGTGCGCGCGGGGTCGTTTGTACGGGTTGCGGCTTGGCCAGTGGGGGCGTGTTTTTTGGGCGCTCCGGGCACTGCGACCGACCCAATCTTGCGGGCCTTTTTTTTAACCGACTTGGCCGCTTGCTTCCGCTGGGTCGGGGGACTGCGGTCAGTGCCAAAACGTACTGTCTTGTCCATTTTGCGAGTTTAGTCCGGCGTGGCAGTCCTCATCCCGGCCGAGTTGGGGTGGCTTGGCCCGATCTGCACGTCGCTCAGTTCAAGGTACTGGGCGTTGTGCTGGTCGCGAAGTTCCCCTGCGGGCTGCTGGACGACCCCTGGAGTGCGCCATAGGCCGCCATCAGCGCCGCTTGTTCGTCGGCGTGGTCGCTGGTTTCGACATCAGCGGCGGCGTCTTGCAGTGCGTGCATGTCCTCGGGTGTCAGGTCCAAGCTGCCATCGGGTTCACCCTTGAGGGTTCGTTCTTGAACTGCCACCGCCATCTTGGAGCGCAAGGCCGCCAAACCCTGAGGTGACCAGTTGTTCACTGCGTCTTCAAGCTGATCCAGCGCCCTGCGCAAGACCACCAAGGGCAAGGTACCGAGCAAGGCCAAGCCTTCGGCACCCAGTGCTTGCTGAACTTGCACCAGCTGCCGGGGCGGCCTGCGCAGCGCCGGCGCTTCGTTCAGGACCACTTGCAACTCACTTTGCATGCGCAGCAGCTCGACCTGCTCGCGCGCTTGCGCCAATTGCTGCGCCGTCGGCGCCGCGACTTTGTTCAGGTCGGCTGCATTTTCCAAAGCGAAGCGCAACCCGCCTGCGTTGCGTTGCAGCCGAACCTCATCCTGAAAAATCATTCGCGCAGCACGCTTGAGTGGGTCGAACATGGGGCCCCTGACCGAGTCGGTGCGAAGCGCCTGGCCCACCGCACGAACCCAAACCAATCTATAGGTTTGTTGTCGGCAATTCAGCGCGGGACTTGACGGTCTTTGGCCCGCGTTTTCAGCGCGTCTGGAGATTTGCGTCGCGCTTGAACTTGGCCGCAGCTTCCAGCGCGCGTGCAGTGGCTATCCAAGGTGCCTTGCCAGGCCTGACCACCTCGACAACCCAGCGCGTGACTTCCTCGGGCGGCACAGCGCGGCTGTAGGCAAAACCCTGAAAAATCACGCAACCCAGTTCGTGCAGGATCTCCATTTGGCGCAGCGTCTCAACGCCTTCGGCCACCACTCGCAGGCCTAAGGAGCGCGCCAGCGCGATGACCGCGGTGATCACGGCGGCACTTTGCGGTGCGGTGCCCAAGTCGCGCACAAAGCTGCGATCGATCTTGAGCTCGGAAATCGGCAACGAAGTGAGGTAGCCCAGCGACGAGTAGCCGGTGCCAAAGTCGTCAATGGAAATTTCGACACCAATCTCGTTCAATCGGTGCAAAGCCGGAATGACTTTGTGCAGCTCCTTCATCAAGTTGTCTTCGATGATCTCAAGTGCAATCGAGCGGTGCGGCACGCCTTGGCTGGTCACAGCTTGATGGATGCAATCGACAAGGTTGCTGCGCTCGAACATGCGGCTGGGAAGATTCACCGCGATGGCCTCATCAAAGCCAAAACTCTGTTGCCACAAACGAGCCTGGATGGCAGTTTGGCGCAGCGCCCACTCCGAGATGGGCACGATGAGACCGGTTTCTTCAGCCAGGGGAATGAACTCGGCCGGAGGCACCAACACGTCGCCACGTTGCCAGCGCATCAGGGCTTCGGCGCCGCGCATGTCGACCGTGCGCACATCAATCTTGGGTTGGTAGTGCAACACCAATTCGTTGCGCTCCAAGGCCTTGTGCAGGGCACTCTCCATTTCGAGTTTTTCTCGCCCCCGCCCAGCCAGTTGGGGGCCGTAGATGGTGGCCGCGTTTTTGCCCTGGGCCTTGGCCGCGTACATGGCGACGTCGGAGTTGCGCATCAGGTCCGCCACGGTGTTGCCGTCACGCGGGTAGATGGCCACGCCCACGCTGGCGGTGACAAAACAGTCTTGGCCGTAAACCAGCACAGGCTCGCGCATGACCTCCAGCACACGCTGTGCCACACGCTGGGCGTCGCCTTCGTCGGTTACCTCAGGCAACAGGGCTACAAACTCGTCCCCGCCCAATCGCCCCACAGCTTCTAAGGTCCTGTGTGAGCGGGGTAAGGTCGCCTCGAAACTGGAGTCGAGCACTTGGTCACTGTGGCGAACACAGCTGCGCAAGCGGCGTGACACTTCGATCAGCAAGTCGTCACCAGCCGCATGGCCCAGGGTGTCGTTGACGATCTTGAAGCGATCCAGATCGATCAGCAGAAGCGCGAAGAGGTGACCAGAGCGCCGCGCACTCTCCAGCGCACGCTCTGCCCGCCAAATGAGCTGGCGACGGTTGGGCAAACCGGTTAACGAATCGAAGTTGGCAAGGTGAAGGATGCGCGTTTCGGCCATGCGCCGATCGGTCACGTCTTGCACGATACCGGTGTAGCCAATGCCGCGCCCATGTTCGCCAAACTCGGGCTCGGCCTCGATGTGGATGATGCGTTCGCGTCCGTCCATCAAGGTCACGGGCACGTCGGTGACCAGCACCGCGCTTTGGCCGGTGACGGCGCGCAACAGCTCAAACAATGCCTCACGTGACTCACGCGGCACCATGCGAAAGAGCTGGCGCAATCGCGTTTTTTCATCGGGCACGAGGCCAAAGACGCGCGCACCTTCTAACGACATGTCCAGGTACTGATGGGACCCCACCCATTCGAAGCTGCCCATGCGGGCCAAGTCTTGCGCGCGCGCCAGTTTGGCCTTGCTGCTGGCCAGCTCCGCGCGTGTGCGAGACGCGCGCAGCAAATAGCGCAGCCGACCCGCCAGCAAACTCCACTGGGTGGCCTTGACGTAAAAGTCAGTCGCACCAGCTTCATACGCATGTGCAACCGATGCGTCGTCATCCAAGCCCGTGAGCATGAGCAAGGGCACGGCGTCCAAGCCCGGCATGGCCCGGATGGCAACACACGTGGCAAAACCATCAAGCCCGGGCATCATGGCGTCGAGCACGATGATGTCGGGCACCCAAGTGGCCAGCAGCTCCAAAGCGAGCTCGCCGCTCTGCGCTTCGGTGACCTGAAAACCGCGATCGCGCAGTGCCAAAGAGGTGAGCAAAAGCACCACTTCGTCATCGTCCACCAGCAAGATACGCGGCGAGGCGCCCGGCTCACCGGTCATGTCGAAAGGTTGAGGTGCCGCAATGGCGGTGGTGGCAAAGCCGGCCCGACTGGGTCCGGTCGAGTGGTGCTGCATGCTCACCCTGCCAACGCCTTGCGCGTGGCCATCAAGGCCAATTCACCTTGCGCTTGCAGGCTTTCATGCAGCCCAGCCGGCAGGGCCGCGCAGGGGTCACGCAGCAAGTTTTCAGTTTGAGCGCACACATTGGACAAGGCCATTGCACCCACGCTGCTGGACGACGACTTCAGCGTGTGCGCCATGTGGCGCAGTTCGGGCACGTCGTTTTGTGCAAAAGCCTGCGCCATGGCGTGCATGGTCTTGCGCAGCGACGATTCATAGGCGCGCAAGACGCGACCCACCACGTCGGCCTTGCCTTCGGGGTCCAGAGCGCGAAGCCGGTCCAATGCTGCGCGGTCCAGTTCGGCCAGGGATTCATCTTGCAATGCGCTTGCGGACAAGTTGTTGGGTGCGGTCATGCTGACGTGACAAAGTCTTGGCCGAATGGTAGGGCCAGACGCATGTCAAAAAGGCGCTCAATGCGCAGTGAATGTGCAACACCAACACACATGAACGCACATGAACCCACTCGAACGCCCGGCAAAGCACAACACCACCGCGCCATAGCAACTCAAACCAACAAACCGCCCGTGCTGCCTACAATGCCGCGATGCCGCTTGCACCTCGTCTGGGACCCTGTTTCGCCCTGTGTGGCGTGGTGACTTTGACGGGCTGCAATGAGCTGTTGACCCCCACCAGCGCTGGTCTGTTTGCGAGTGCGGCGCTCGTGCTGGTGGCGGTGTGCGGCTGGCATTGGGGGCGCTGGCAAGCGGATGCAGCTGCGCGCGAAAAGATTCATGCGTTGGCGCGCCAGGTACAGGCCTCGCAATCGATCGATCCCGGCCTACATTGGCAGTGTGACGCGACCTTGGCCCTGCAATGGGCGCGCTGGGTACCCACAAAAGCCATCCTCGTCGGCAAAACCGAACAAGCCACCTTCGATGAGGCCCACTGGCTGGGGCAGCCTTTGACAAACCTTGTGGCCGAGCCCACCCTGCC
>JAYVRO010000203.1:0-6305 GCA_043776165.1 Rubrivivax sp.
TACAGGGTGTGTTTTGGCGGCAGTTTGTTGCCCGCCAATCAACCCGGCATGCCGCCTGTTTGGCGCCACGCCGACGAAGTCAAAGCCAAGGCCTATGACATGGTCATACCGGGTCATGGCACGCAGCGAACCAGCACCTTGCGCCTATGGAAAGCGGCGGCGCCTTCGCAGATCGATTTGCAGGCCTTCAACAGTGGCGATTACGCGCGTGCGGCCGAGTTCAAAAACGCCTTTGAGAACATCTCGTGGGTGCTCTACCCCAACGACAGCACCGATGCTGGGCGTGAACTGCGGTTGCGCCAAGAGTACTTTTTCACCAGCGCGTCACTGCAAGACATTTTGGCTCGGCACATCGCGGAACAAGGTCGTGCAGGAGACAGCCTCAGCCAACTCAGCGCCAAGGTGGCTATCCACCTCAACGACACCCACCCTGCCATTGGTGTGGCCGAACTCATGCGCTTGTTGGTGGACGTGCACGGTGTGGCGTGGGCCGCTGCCTGGACGACGACGCAGAACGTTTTCAGCTACACCAATCACACCTTGATGCCCGAAGCGCTAGAAACCTGGCCGCTGGCTTTGATGCACCGCGTACTGCCGCGGCACATGGACATCATCTACCGCATCAACCAGGAGTTTTTGAATTTCGCAGCCCGGCAAAGGCCGGGCGATAACGCGTTTTTGTGCCGCCTCTCGCTGATTGATGAAACCGGAGATCGACGGGTGCGCATGGCGCATTTGTCCATCGTGGGCAGCCACAAGATCAATGGCGTCTCTGCCTTGCACTCGGCACTGTTGGTGCAAACCATCTTTGCCGACTTCGCAAGCCTGTGGCCAGAGCGCTTCATCAACGTCACCAACGGCGTCACGCCCCGGCGTTGGTTGGCCCAGGCCAACCCTGGGTTGGCGGCGCTGCTGGATCAACACCTGGGCACCTCCTGGCGGCTTGACTTAGATCAATTGTTAAGGCTGCGTCCGTTGGCGGCCAGTGCCGATTTCCGCGGCGCTTTCATGGCCGTCAAACTGGCCAACAAGCAGCGCCTGGCGCGGCACATTTTGGCCAGTACAGGCGTGACGGTGGACCCGAACAGTCTCTTTGATGTGCAAGTCAAACGCATCCATGAATACAAGCGCCAGTTGCTCAATGTGTTGCATGTCGTCGCGCGATATCAGGCCATGCTGACCGATCCCGATGCCCCTTGGGTGGCGCGCACGGTGATTTTTGCGGGCAAAGCAGCGTCGAGCTACGTGATGGCCAAGGACATCATTCGCTTGATTCACGACGTGGGTCAAGTCATCAACAACGATGCGCGCTTGAAGGGCCGCTTGAAGCTGGTGTTTGTGCCGAACTACGGTGTATCGGTGGCTGAGCTTTTGATGCCAGGCGCCGATCTGTCAGAGCAGATTTCAACCGCAGGCACTGAGGCTTCAGGCACAGGCAACATGAAGTTGGCCATGAACGGTGCGCTGACCATCGGCACTGACGACGGCGCGAACATTGAAATTCGCGAGCAAGTGGGCATCGACAACGTCTTCATTTTTGGCCTCAGCACGGCTGAAGTCGCCGCGCGCCGCGCGGCTGGATATTCACCGCGCGCCTTGTACAGCAGCCAACCACGCCTGAAGGCCGCGCTCGACGCCATGGCCTATGGCGCGTTTTCGCCCACCGACCCCACGCGGTACGCGCCCTTGGTGGGCTCGTTGCTCGACGAGGGTGACCGCTACTTGCTGCTGGCTGACTTTGAAAGTTATCTGGCTGCACAAGCGCGTGTTGATGCCCTTTACGGCGCGCCACAAGACTGGGCCGCCAAGGCCATCTTGAACGTGGCTGGCATGGGCTTGTTTTCAACCGACCGGACGATCGCCGAGTACGCTCAGCGCATCTGGAACGTTAAGCCTGCCTGAGTTGCGCTCCTCCTGCTCGCCCTTTCTCACTGCCCATGACCACGAGCGCCCCACCCCGCCTAGGCCCCTTGCTCTCCGAGCTAGACGCCTGGCTGCTGATGGAGGGCACGCACCTGCGACCTTACGAAGTACTGGGGGCCCATGTGCGTCATGTCCATGGTGTCGCAGGGACGGCCTTTGCCGTGTGGGCGCCCAACGCCCGCAGTGTCAGTGTGGTGGGCGACTTCAATGCCTGGAACGGCCAGGCCAACGCGCTTTTTTTGCGTCATGAGTGTGGTGTGTGGGAAGGTTTTGTTGCCGGCGTGGACGAAGGCGCGCGCTACAAATTTGAGCTGCATTCGCAGGGCGGCCACCTGCTGCCATTGAAGGCCGACCCCTTCGCCCGCCAAGCCGAGTTGCGCCCGAACAATGCCAGTGTGGTCGCCACCCTGCCCGGCAAGGTGCCCACATCGGCGCAGCGCCATGCGGCCAACGCCTTGAACGCACCGATGAGCATTTACGAGGTGCATTTGTCATCCTGGCGGCGAAAGGACGGCAACCATTGGTTGAGCTGGGACGAATTGGCCGACGAACTCGTGGCCTACGTGCATGACATGGGCTTCACGCACCTGGAGCTGCTGCCCATCAGCGAGCACCCCTTTGACGGCTCCTGGGGCTATCAAACGCTGAGTCTGTACGCACCGACAGCACGCTTTGGCGACGCCGCTGGTTTGCTTCGATTCATCGAGCGCGCACATGCGGCGGGTATCGGTGTTTTGCTCGATTGGGTGCCCGCACACTTTCCCGCCGATGACTTTGGTTTGGCCAACTTTGATGGCACCCATCTCTACGAATACGCAGACCGCCGCGAAGGTTTCCACAACGACTGGAACACCCTCATCTACAACTTTGGGCGCAACGAAGTGCGCAACTTTTTGGTCGGCAATGCGCTGTACTGGCTGGAGCGTTTTGGCGTTGACGGCCTGCGTGTTGACGCGGTGGCCAGCATGCTCTACCGAGACTACAGCCGCAAGGCGGGTGAATGGTTACCCAACGTTCACGGCGGACGAGAAAACCTCGAGGCCATCAGCTTCTTAAAACGCGTGAACGAAGTTGTCGGGTGCGAGCGCGCACAAGCCGTGACGCTGGCCGAAGAGTCCACCGCATTCCCCGCCGTATCGCGCCCGACGTATGCAGGTGGCCTGGGTTTTCACTACAAATGGAACATGGGCTGGATGAACGACACGCTGCACTACATGGCGCGCGACCCTGTCCACCGACAACACCATCACGGTGAGATGACTTTTGGTTTGGCCTACGCCTTCAATGAAAACTTTGTGCTGCCCATCTCGCACGACGAAGTGGTGCATGGCAAGGGCTCTCTCCTGAACAAGATGCCAGGCGACCGTTGGCAACAGTTTGCTAACGTCCGAGCCTACCTGGGCTTCATGTTTGGCCACCCCGGCAAGAAGCTTCTCTTCATGGGTTGTGAGTTTGCACAAGTGGCCGAGTGGAGCCACGAACGGTCACTTGACTGGCACTTGCTGGAACACGCCGAACACGCCGGTGTGCAACGCTTGGTGCGCGACATCAATGCGCTGTATCGCCGCTGCGGCGCGCTGCACCAGCGCGACTTCGCACCGGATGGCTTTGAGTGGATAGACCACACCGACGCTGCGCGCAGCGTGCTCAGCTTTGTGCGCCACGGTGACGCGGGCAGCGCACCCCTGCTGGTGATGTGCAACTTCACGCCCATGGTGCACGCAGGCTTTCGCGTGGGTGTGCCCATGGCGGGCACGTGGCGTGAATGCCTCAACACCGACGCCAATGTGTATGGCGGCAGCAATGTCGGTTTGCCGCAGGGTGCCGCCAACAGCGAAGCCATGGCCTGGAACGGACGCGAGCAGTCCATCGTCATCAACCTGCCGCCACTGGCCACGGTCTTTTTTGAGTGGGCGGCGTGACGCTTGCCCTGGTCCGTACTCTGGTCCGTTCCTTGGCCACTCAGCCGGTCCAATCCGTGATCCATGCTCGGACACTGCAAGTGGGGCGACCCTGGCCGCTGGGCGCCACGGTGTGTGCTGAGGGCATCAACTTTGCGGTTTTTTCGGCGCACGCCACGGCCATCGAACTGTGCTTGTTTGACGAGCGCGGCGAGCAAGAAGTGGCGCGCATCAAGCTGCCTGTCCGCCACGGTGATGTCTGGCACGGCTTGCTGCCGAAAGCCGGTGCCGGGCTCGTGTACGGGCTGCGCGCACACGGCCCCTGGCGCCCCGATCTGGGGCATCACTTCAACGTCAACAAGCTCTTGCTGGATCCGCACGCGCGCGAGATCGTGGGCCACTTTGACTGGCACGCCACGCACTTTGGCGCCGACCGTCAATACCCACAACACATGGATACGCGTGACAACGCCCGCCACGCCTTGAAAGCCCGTGCTGTGGCCGACGACTTTGATTGGTGCGGCGACCAGCCACCACTCACGCCACTGGACAGCAGCGTGCTCCTGGAACTTCACGTGCGCAACTTCACCAAGTTGATGCCAGGGGTGCCCACTGAGCAGCAAGGCGGCTACCTGGGCCTGGCCTCGCCCCCCGCCATTGCGCATTTGAAGCGACTCGGCATCACCGCCGTGTGTCTCTTGCCAGTGCACCAGCACATCAGCGAAGAACGCTTGGTGCGCCACGGTCTTGTTAACCATTGGGGTTACAACACGATCGGTTTTTTCTGCCCTGACCCGCGCTACGCCACCGTCCCGGTGGGACGTACCGCGCGCGACGAATTTCGTCGCATGGTGCAAACCTTGCACAGCGAGGGCATCGAAATCATTCTCGACGTCGTCTACAACCACACGCCCGAAGGCGACGAGCTGGGCCCCAGCATCAGTTGGCGCGGCCTGGACCACCGCAGTTGGTACCGCCACGTTCCTGGCGCACCCCAGCACTGCGAGAACCTCACGGGCTGCGGCAATACGCTGGACTTGTCGCATCCCCGAGTGATGCAGTTTGTGCTCGACAGCCTGCGCTACTGGGCGGTCGACATGCACGTCGATGGCTTTCGTTTTGATCTGGCGCCCGTGCTGGGTCGCGGGCAGGCCGGGTTTGATCGCCGTTGTGCATTTTTTCAAGCCGTGGCGCAAGACCCGGTGCTCGCCCGCGTAAAACTCATTGCCGAGCCTTGGGACATGGGAGATGGTGGCTACCAACTCGGCCAGTTTCCCAGCGGCTGGTTGGAATGGAACGACCGCTTTCGTGACACTACACGCGCTTTTTGGCTGGGTGGCGAGGTCACGCGCGGGCAGTTTGCATTGCGTCTGGCGGGCTCGGCCGATGTTTTTCAACCCCATGGGCGCGCGCCGATGGAGTCCGTCAACTACGTGGTCTCACACGACGGCTTCACGCTGCGTGATCTGGTGAGTTTCAACCATCGACGCAACCTGGCCAATCTCGAAGACAACCGCGACGGCACGGCCAACAACCTGAGCTGGAACTGTGGCGTCGACGGCGAAACGGGCGATCCTGCCGTGCAGCAACTGCGCCAACGTTTGCAACGCGCCATCTTGGCCAGCGTGCTGTTGGCGCAGGGCACGCCGATGCTCGCGGCGGGCGACGAACTCGGGCACAGCCAAGGCGGCAACAACAACCCCTACAACCAAGACAACGCCGTCACCTGGATTGACTGGGCGCAAGCCGATGAGGCCTTGATCGGGTTCACCGCGCGTGTCATTGCGCTGCGCCAGCGCCTCTTGCCGTTGGCCAACCGCTGGTACACGGGTTTGGTGGACGTGTCTGGTTTGCCCGACCTCAGCTGGCTGCGCCGCACCGGCGACGGGCTCGACGCAGACCACTGGGGCAGTGGCATGTCGCGCATCCTGGGTGCCTGGATTGGCGCACCGGGGCGAGCCACGCGGCCATTGCTGTTGCTCATCAATGGCCGCGACTTTGACGTGCAATTCACGCTGCCGCCGGGGCGTTGGCGGGGTGAGCTGGACACCGCTGAGCCGGACGGCGAGTTCCGCGGGTCGATCCCCGATAGCGGAGCCCTGTTATTGCGCTCACGCAGCTTGGCGCTGCTCCAAGACAGCGGCGCGAGGTAGTCCGCGAGGCCATTCGCGCGGCATTTATGCCATCGAACAGCTTGGGCTTGGGTTTGCCCGCTGCCCGAATTGCGACACCGCAGCTACGATGCTCATACCGGGGTGCCGTTTGGCTCGCCACGCGAACCGCGCTCGTCGCAGCGCGCCATAGAACCTCGTCAACAGGAGGCCCCATGCCTGTCATCGTTATCGCCAACCCCAAGGGCGGTGTTGGCAAAAGCACGCTGGCCACCAACGTCGCAGGTTATTTGGCAGCCAGCGGACGCGCCGTGATGTTGGGTGACGTCGACAAGCAGCAGTCATCGCAACAATGGCGCGCTTTGCGGCC
>JAYVRO010000204.1:0-6280 GCA_043776165.1 Rubrivivax sp.
CACCCCGGGACCACGCGGCCCAGCGCCACGCCGAGATGACCGTGGCCGTGCCAACCCGCGTGGCCCGCAGGGGTCTCGGCGAGAAGGCGGTGGCCAAGCGCCGCGGGGCCGTGCTGGTCAGCGACGTCAAGTCGACGGCGGCTCGGATAGCTGATCTGGTAGCTGGCTTGGTAGCTAATCTGGTAGGTTAGCAAAGCGCTGCGCCACCTGGGCCAGCGCCTCACGCACGCGCGTGACCACCGCCGACTCGCCGCAGGCCGACAGCACCAGCTCGCGCGTGGCACGAGTCATGGCCACGTAGAGCAATCGCAGCGCATCGGGCAGGCGTTCGTCGCGCCATGGCAAACACTGCAAACCAGTGACAAACACCAGGCCGAACTCGAGGCCCTTGGCGCTGTGCAAAGTGATGAGATTGATGCTCGGTGCGCGCCAGTTCAGGTGGCGAAACCCGTTGCTCGCCATCGACTGAACCGCCCACTGCCGCGCGCGGAACACGGCTTCAAAACCGCGCACTTGCGCCTTCGTGCGGCACAGCACCGCCATGTCGTTCGGCGGCACACCATCGGCCAGGGCCTGGGCGATGCGCTCGGCCACCAGCAGCGCTTCTTCGTGTTCATGGCGCGCTTGCATCAACACCGGCACGGGCCCATGTCGCCCAGCGCTGGTCGGATGGATCAAGGACAACTCATTCACCGCCTGTTCGGCTTCACGCTCGTCCAACAAGCCTTGCGCACAGTGCATGGCCAGGGCCAGCACCTCAGCGGTGTTGCGGTAGTTGAGCTTCAGGATATGCGTGCGGCCACGTGCATCAATGCCCACGCTGGCAAAGTTGAAGCGTTTGCGCTGGGTTTGGTAGATCGACTGCGCGTCGTCGTAGAGCACCAGCAAACTGTTGGTTTGCGGGCTGACCATGCGGCTTGCGATGCGCAGCCAGGCGTCAGCAAAGTCATGCGCTTCGTCGATCAACAGCGCGGCGTATTGGCCTGCGGGAACCAAGCCCGTGTCCACCGCGCGTTCCACGGCATCGGCCAAGGCGTTGAAATAGGCATCCCCACCCAGCTCACGTGAAACGTTTAACTGGTAGCTGCGCACGAGGTCTTGGCACCAGGCATGAAAGGTGCGCACCAGCACGCGCTCGTCAACCCCGCGCGCGCGCAGCAGGGCGTCGATACGGTCAGCCAGGCTGCGGTTAAAACACATCACCAGGATGGGCTGGCCCGGGCCAGTGGCTGCTGCCAGATACTGCGCACGAAAGACCAGGATCATGGTTTTGCCCGACCCCGCCGCGCCGTGGATCACGCGGTGGCCATCGCCCAAAGTGCGCGCCACTTGCTCTTGTTGCAAATCCATCACCTGCATCAGGTCAGGCAGCAAGTTAGGCAGGGCGGGGCGAGCGTCTAGCGCTTGGCTGGGCGCCGAAAAGTCGAGCACCGATTGCGTCGGCAAGCGCACTTCAGGGAACAGATGCCAACGAATGCGGTCGCGCTGCGGCAGCGTCAAGGTGTGCGGAAAGCTCACCGTGAACATGCCCCACAGGCGATGCTGAAAGGCCTCGGCCGACACGCTGTCGTCCAGGTCGTCGCGCAGCAAAGTGCGCGCTGCGGGGAAGAGCTCTTCAAAGTCACTGCCCGCCACATCGGCACGACGAAGCGTGCTCATCACCACACCGTGGCCGTACGGAAAAAGCAGCCGCCCTTCGAACAAACCCGGCCCGTGCACCAACGCGCTGTCGGACTTCATCAAGTCCACCAACTCGTGCACCACATCGCGCGCTTGGCGCAGCGGGTGGGCTTGCGTGACGCGCCCACGCGGCGTGTGCAGCTCCACCGCGTCGCGTGTGGCTGCACCCAGCGTGGCGCGCTTCCAGTCCTTCACTTCCAGCAGCAGCACGCCCCAGCGCGGGCTGAGGATAACAAAGTCGGGTTGCCGCGCTTTGGGGCCGACGGGCACGTCGTGCCAGACCCAGTAGTCGTCTTCCAGGCAACGTTTGAGTTGATGCAAGACACGACGCTCGCCCGCGTTGCAGCGGGCGTCAATTTGGCTCAGACCTTGGGGAAAAAGCGCCATCTCACGATTGTGCTGGCACGCGGACGTAGCGCGGGCGCAGCTCAGGCGACAGGCACTTGGCGCGCGCCCCGCCCAGCCAACCAAGCCACCGCCGCGTCCCCAGCCACCCAAGCGCTGGCCATGCAGGCGGTGAGCAAGTAGCCGCCCGTGGGTGCTTCCCAGTCGAGCATTTCGCCAGCGCAGAAAACGCCGGGCAGGGCTTTGATCATCAAGCCGTCCGTCAACGCTTCGAGCCTCACGCCCCCTGCCGTGCTGATGGCCTCGGCCACGGGGCGTGCGGCCACCAGGCGCAGCGGCAAACGTTTGAGATGACGCGACAGCGTGGCCATATCGTTGAACGCCTCTTTGTTCAACGTTTCATGCAAGAGGCCGGCCTTCAGCCCGTCAATGCCCAGTCGGCTCTTCAGGTGCGTGGTCAGCGAACGCGCACCGCGGGGTCGTGCGACTTCAGCAGCGACAAACTCGGCGCTGCGTTGGGGCAACAAGTCGAGGTGAATTACCGCCTCACCCTGCTCGGTTATCTCGTCGCGCAGCAAACTGCTGGCAGCGTAGATCAGTGAGCCTTCCACGCCGGTGGCGGTGACAACAAACTCGCCTTGACGTGAGAACTTTCGGCCTTGGCCGGCATCACGGCCCACGAAGTGCAAGGCCACGGGCTTGATCGGTTGGCCCGCAAAACGCAGGGCAAAGTGCGGGCTCCAGCCGAGCACGCTGGCGTCGTCGCGCGCTCGCCCGAGGTCAAAACCGCTGTTGGCACTCAGCAACGGCGCCACGTCGACGCCGCGCTTCGCCAGCAATGGGGCCCACGCGCCGTCAGAGCCCAATTGCGGCCAAGACGCGCCGCCCAAGGCCAGCACGGTGACGTCGCCGCGGTTCGTCACTTGGCCGCCTTTGTGGTCAAAAATCGCCGCGCCGTCGCTCGACCAACCCGTCCAGCGGTGACGCATGTGAAAGCGCACGCCACTTTCACGCAGCCGGTGAAGCCACGCACGCAACAGAGGTGCGGCTTTTAAGTCGGCAGGGAAGACACGGCCCGACGTGCCCACCATCGTGGCCACCCCCAAGCCCGCCGCCCAAGCGCGCAAGCCGGGGCCGTCCAATTGGGCAAGCCATGGCGCCACCGCAGCGCTTCGCGCGCCGTAACGCGTGACAAAGCTTGTTATCGGTTCACTGTGGGTGAGGTTCAAACCGCCTTTGCCCGCCAGCAAAAATTTGCGGCCAACCGACGCCATGGCGTCATAGACATCGACTTGAAGACCTGCCGCGCAAAGCCGTTCGGCGGCCATCAGGCCAGCGGGGCCACCGCCGATGACAACGGCGTGCTGTGATGACGCGCTCAATGGGTGCCGCCCATAAGCCGCTGTTTTGGCTTTGGCCTGACCAGGATGTGCGGTTGTGGCGACATGCGCGAATTATCCGTTCCGCCCTTGTTTGCTACGCTCGCCGGGGTGAACCCCAGTAGCGATGCCATCCTTGCCGACCTGCGTGACGTCGCTGCGCGCAGAAGCGCCCAAGCGGCAGACCCAGCCCTGGCCGCCGCCGTGGCTGAGGTCAAGCGGTACCAACATGCGCGGTTCCACAAAAGTTATGCCGATTTGCTCACCCATCCACGCTTTGCCGGGCCTGCGCGGTTCTTTCTCGACGATCTTTATGGCCCGGGCGATTTCAGCGACCGTGACGCTCAGTTCGCGCGTGTTGTGCCCGCATTGGTACGCCTGTTTCCCGGCGCCATCGTGGCAACCGTGGCTGATTTGGCGGCGCTTCACGCCTTGTCAGAAGCGCTTGACGACCAGATGGCGCGCACGCTTGTTGGCGTCAGGCTCGCAGGCAGCGGGTTGGACGCCGTGAGCTACCTGTCGGCATGGCAACAGACCGGTGAGCCCGCCGGCCGTCTCCAGCAAATCGAATTGATGCGCCGTGTCGGTGCGGCGTTGGACAAGCACACGCGCAAGCCCTTTCTTCGCCGCAGCCTGGCACTGATGCGTGGCCCGGCAAAGGCCGCCGGTTTGGCCGCACTGCACGCTTTTTTGGAACGTGGGTTTGACACCTTTGCCGCCATGGCCGGCGCCGATGAGTTTTTGAACACCATTGCAGCGCGCGAGACCACGTTGGCCCACGAACTCTTCGCCGCCGACACTGCGTCTGCAAAGGCAGCCGTCTCGCGCCAGTTGCCTTAGGTTGGCGCGTAGCTGCTGCAACAGCACCCAACACCGCAACGACACTCACCATGACGCCGTGCCATGAAGCGCCTTCAACAAGCCCCCAATCTCGCCTTGGCCACACTGTGGGCCGACATGCTCGGCAGCGCCGGTGTGCCCGCCACAGTGCAACGTGCCTGGGCCAGCAGCATCGCTGGTGAACTGCCACCCGACCAAGCCCTGCCTGAAATCTGGCTGCAAGACGACACCCAGTTCGATCTGGCTCAAACGCTGCTGCTGGAATGGCAGCACCTGCCGCACCACCACTGGGCTTGCCCAGCGTGTCACGAGATCGTTGAAGGCCCGTTCGAGCAGTGCTGGAATTGCTGCGCCGAGCGGCCGCTGAGGTGATGCCGGGGTTCTGAAGGCCGTCCCGATGGCTCTGCACTGAGCCGGTCGTAGTGCGCCAAACCTGGGGAAAGTCCTCCCCCTCATGTGCGGGCATGAGGCAGCATCCCACCGCCGCAATTACTTTACATGCCTTTACATTTGCGGCGTTCGTCGAGGCTGCATGCTTTTTTCCACCAGCGCCACTGTTTTCGTTCCTGTTCGTTCTCAAGAGTGGCGTTTGTCGGGCTCCTTCAGCTCGCAGGTGTTGATTTTGTTGGCGCTGCATGTGTTCGTCTGGACTTTTGTCGGCGTGGTCGGCCGCTCCAATCTGGACATGCCTGGCGACATGGTCGAGGCTTATGTCTGGGGCCAATCGCTGGAGTGGGGTTATTACAAACATCCGCCGCTGTCGGCGTGGATCGTTGGCTTGTGGTTCAGGTTGGTCCCTGAAAGCCACGCGGGTTTTGCCCTGTTGGCGTCACTGAACTCAGCCATCGGCCTGGCGGGCATCGCCGTTCTGGCTCGGCGCTTCATGCCTGCCAACTGGGCTTTGCTCGCGGTGGCCGCCGCCGCCCTGACACCCGGCATCACAACGATGTGCATGCGTTTCAACGCCAACGCGGTGTTGATCTGCACATGGCCATGGGCCATCGCGTTATTCGTTCGGTTGATGCAGGACGGTCGGCGCCGTGATGGCCTGGCTTGCGGCCTGGTGTGCGCGCTGGCGATGCTGGGCAAGTACTACTCCGGTGTGCTGCTCGCCACGCTGGTGATCACCGCCATCGTCGTGCCCGATTGGCGGCGTCGCTTGATCACGCCCGCGCCCTGGTGGGCTGTGGCAACGATGCTGGCCGTGTTGGCTCCGCACGCCACTTGGCTCTTGGCGCAGGCAGATGGGCCTTTGCAGTATGCGCAAAGCGCGGCGTCGCACAGCGGCGGCTCAGCCACCTCACGCGCCCTGCACTTTGGTGTCTCGCAGTGGGTGTTCCTGGGCCTAGCGTTTGGCTTGTTGGCGCTGGCCTTGCGCGGTCGGTCACGCTGGCCCGCGCTGGCGGCGGCGGCCAGCAGCCTGCTGCGCCCGCGCGCCGAGCCCTTGTATTGGCTCGTCGCCTTGCCGATTGCCATCACGATGCTGGCCACCTTGGTCACCGGGGCACGAACTGCCAGCGTCTGGGGCCTGCCGATCGCGGCCTGCGCCGTGGTGCTGGCGCTGGACCGTGCGCGACGCCATGTTGTGGGGATCGACCTGAACCGAGCCACGCGCGCGATGCTTGCGGTTTGGTTGGCCGTGTTGCTGCTCGCGCCAGTGCTGTGGCTGCTGTCAGCGCAGGCCGACAAGGAGGCTGCAACCGCGCCGCGCGCCGAGCTGGCTGCCGCCATCGAAGACGCCTGGCGCGAAGAGGCCGATACGCCGCTGCCCTGGATCAGCGGCACCCGTGCATTGGCCGCTTCTGTGGCCTTTTATGCAACCAGTCATCCGCGCTACTGGAGCCTGTGGGGGACCGCGCGCGAAACCCCGTGGGCCGACACGGCACGCATACGCGACGAAGGCGGTGCGATCGTCTGCGCGCATGACGATGATCCTTGCATTGAGCGCGCGTCGTGGTGGCAAGCCCGGCGCGTGCATCTGACGGTTCACAAACAAGACCGCGGATTTAAATTCGCGCCGCAGCAGTTCGTGCTTT
>JAYVRO010000205.1:0-1950 GCA_043776165.1 Rubrivivax sp.
GACTGGCTGCTCAAGCACGGCCACAGCAAACCCGACCTGATGCTGGCTGCAGGCTTCAGCTACCAGGTGGTGGTGGCGCACAACGGCTGCCTGCAAATGGAAATCACCGTGCATGGCGAGATGGCCCATGCGGCCATTCCCGACAGCGGCACCGACGCCATGCAAGGGGCGGTGCAGATCCTCAATGCGCTCTATGCCCTGAACCTCGACTACCTGAGCGTGAGCTCCCAGGTCGAGGGCATTACCCACCCGTATATCAATGTCGGCCAAGTCAATGGCGGCACCAACACCAACGTGATCCCTGGCAAGGTGGTGCTGAAGGTGGACCGGCGCATGATCCCGGAAGAAGACCCGGCCGAAGTGGAAACGGCGCTGCGCCGCACGATCGCCCAGGCCGCCGCTGCATTCAACCCACCCCGAGGTGGTCGCGCGCTGCGCGTGGAAGTGAAGCGGCTGCTGCTGTCGCACGCCTTAAAGCCGTTGGCCGGCAACCAGGCCCTCGTGCAAGCGCTGCAAAAACACGGCCAGGCCGTGTTTGGTGAAACCATCCCGGCCTTGGGTTCACCGCTGTACACCGATGCGCGGCTGTACGCCCAGCGCGGCATTCCGAGCGTGCTCTACGGCGCGGGGCCGCGCACGGTGCTGGAGTCACACGCCAAGCGCGCCGACGAACGCTTGGACCTGCAAGACCTGCGGCGTGCAACAAAAGTGGTGGCGCGCACGTTGCTCGATTTGCTTCAGTAGGGTCGCGGTGATGGTGGCCAAAGCCCATGACCCGCTTTCCAGTTTTGTGAAGCGTGCATGAACGCCTGATCAAGGTCAAAGTCAAGCTCAAGGAGCGGATCACATGAATTGGACACACAGGGGCTGCCTGACTTTGGCGCTGCTCGCAGCCGCGTCAACGACCGCAGCGCAGGTACCGCCCTCACCGTCCGAAGCGGCGGCGTATACAGGCCTACACGCAGCGGCACAGCGGGGCGACCTGGCCGCGATGGGGCGTCTTTTGTCGGCGCCCAAGGTGGCGTTGGAGGCGCGCGACTCCCACGGGCGCACGCCGTTGCACGTGGCCACTTTCGCGCGCCAGCCAGATGCCATCGTGGCTTTGCTCAAGGCCGGGGCTGACTCGGGTGCACTTGAGCATGGTCGCTACGATGCAGTGACGATTGCCGCTGTGGCCAACGACGAAAAAACGCTGCGCGTGCTGCTCAGTCAGAGCGCCAGCGCCAAGCTCGTCACCAGCCGCTACGACGGCACGGCGTTGATAGCGGCAGCACACCTTGGCCACGATGGTGTGGTGCGCCAGTTGATCGCCGCCGGCGCGCCGCTGAACCATGTCAACAATCTGCATTGGACCGCGCTGATCGAAGCCGTTGTCTTGGGTGACGGTGGCACAAAACACCTGCGCACTTTGCAAGCCTTGCTGGACGCCGGTGCCGACACGCAGCTTGCTGACCGCGACGGTCGCACACCGCTGCAACTGGCGCGGGCCCGCGGATACGAGTCGATGGCGCAAGCCTTGCTTGCCTCGGGTGCACGCTGACTGGGCTGAGAAGAGCGGTTGTGTCAAGCGGCGCGGCTTGTCGTTTTGAGCGCCGCCCTCGCTTCGCGCTCAGGGCTTGAAGTAAGTCGGTTCCAGTCGCACGCCTTGCTTGCCCAGTGCGTCCAGTTTTTGCTGTGCGCGCGTGAACTCAAGCGACTTCTTTACGCGGTTGAAATCGAAAGGCCGTCGATCGATGACTTCGATCAAGTGGTAGCCGAACTTGGTCTTGACGGGGGCGCTGACCGCACCGGGTGCCAATGCAAACGCAGCAGTCTCGAATTCAGCCTGCATCGCGCCCAGAGTGAATGGCGGCAACGCGCCGCCCAGCTTGCGCGTGGCCTCGTCGTCGGAGCTGGCGCGTGCAAGGTCGGCGAAGTTTGCGCCGGCGCGGATCTTTGTTAGCAGCGCTT
>JAYVRO010000206.1:0-6232 GCA_043776165.1 Rubrivivax sp.
CGGCGCGCGCATGCGGCGCTTGGGTAGCCAGGTCCACGTCACCCATGTGCAGCGTGCCCGCCACCGCAGGCAAGTGGCCCATCACGGCACGCATGAAGCTGGTCTTGCCAGCGCCGTTGCGGCCCAGCAGGCAGACCATCTCGCCTTCGTCAATGTGCAGGCTCAAGTCGCGCAGCGCAGGCATGGCCTGGATGTGCGCGGCCAAGTGCGAAACTTTCAACAAGGTCATGAGTTAACCGCGCCCCCGTTGACGACACCTTTGTTGACCACACCGTTGTGATACTCGTCTTTGTCACGCCCGTTGGTGGCTTCGGCGGCACTAACTTTTGACTTGACGTGGCCGGTGACATAACGCTGCACATCGGCGTTGCCCAGCACCTGCTGCGGCGTGCCGTCTGCGATCACGCGGCCGCTGTAGAAGGCAATCACGCGCTCTGAAAATTCGGCCACGATGTCCATGTCGTGTTCAATGAAGATGACGGTCGCCGCCTCGCCCTCCAGCGCGCTCATCACGCGGCGCATGGCGGGAAATTTTTCGTCGGCGCTCACGCCTGATGTCGGCTCATCCAGCAGCAGCAAACGCGGCCTGCGTGCCAAAGCCATGGCGATGTCGATGAGCTTGCGCACCCCGCCAGCAAGCTCCATCACCGGGCGTTCTGCGTCATCTTGCAAGCCAAAACGCGCCATCAAGTCATTGGCGCGCGCGGTGGCTTGTGGCGCATCGGCCTTCGCCCACAGCGACGGCCTGCCCTGCGCTGCGGCCACGGCCACCAGCAGGTTTTGCCGCAGCGTGAGCTCCAGGCACAACTGCGGGATCTGGAAAGAGCGGCAAATGCCGAGGCCGGCAATGTGCTGGTGCGACAGATGCGTGATGTCCTGGCCTTCCAGCTCAATGCGGCCCTCGTCGGGGCGCAGATAGCCCGTCACCATGTTGACGAAGGTGGTCTTTCCCGCGCCGTTTGAGCCGATGACCGAAACCCGTTGGCCTTCAGGCACGCTGATGTTGATGTTCTCGGCCGCCACCACGGCACCAAAGCGTTTGTTCAGTCCGGTGACGTGGAGCACCCCTTGGCTCATGGTGCGTCACCTGAATGATTGGCTTGTTTTGGACGACGCCTACTCATCCACAAAGAACCAATGCCCGCTGGGCGAAAGAGGATCACCACCAGTAAAAACAGGCCCAGCGCCAACTGCCAGGAATTGGGAAAGTAGAGGTTGGAAAACGAGCGCACGATCTCCAAAACAAGCGAAGCCACAAACACCGCCGCAACACTTTGATAACCCGCCAACACCGAGACAAAAACAAATTCACCCGATGTCGTCCAGTTAGCAAAATCAGGCTCGACATGGCCCAGTGCCAAGGCAGTGAGCGCACCGCCCATGCCGCCCAGCATGGCGGCGATGCCAAAACAAGTGGCGAGTGACGCCCGCGCTGAAGCACCCAAATATTCAACCCGCAGTGAGTTACCGCGCACCGCTTGCGCCATCAACCCCGCGGCCGATTGCCAGTAGCGGGCCACCAGCCAACCCGCCACCCACGTGCAAGCAGCGGTGATGAGATAGAGCCACATTTCAGCGCGATCCCCCGTCAGCGTGGCGCCAAACAAAGTGGGCTTGGCCACCGTCAAACCGTCCGACCCGCCCAGCGCCGTGGCCTTGGACAAGAGGCCAAAAAGCACCATCGACAAAGCCAGCGTGAGCATGGCAAAAAAGATGCCCCTGTAGCGCGCCAGCAGCGGCGCAAAAACGGCGCCCACCAGGCCTGCGGCGATGGTGCCAAGGAGCGTGCCCACCAGCGCGTCGGTGATGCCGACCCACCGCGGCAGCAAAGCCGCCACGTAGGCGCCGACCGCAAAAAAGAGACCCTGGCCGAAGCTCGCACCACCGCCCCGGCTGAGCACCACCACGCCCAGCACGGCCAGTCCGTGCGACAGCGCCATGGTGGTCAAAAACAAGAACCACTTGGGCGCCAGCAAACCCACGGCAAGCAAGAGCGCTGCGCCACCCAGTGGCGCCCAGATGACGAGTCGAGTCATGTCGAACGTTGTCTTGTCAGCGTGTGGGGCCGAGCTGGGAGTGGCCATCAGATCAACCGCGCCTTCACACTTTGAAAGAGCCCTTCAGGTTTGAAGACGAGAACCACGGCCATCACCAAATAGATGCTGAAAAGCTCTACCTCGGGCATCAAGTGCACAGCGCTGGCGCGCGCTAGCGCCACCACCAAGGCGCCGATAGCGGCACCTTGAATGCTGCCCAACCCACCGATGATCACAACCGCAAAACTCACCACGATGACACCCACGCTCAGCCCTGGTTGCACCGATACCAAAGGGGCCGTGAAAGCCCCGCCGAGTGCGGCCAAAAACACGCCCGCTGTGAAGGCGCCGGTGTAGACACGCTGCACGTTCACACCCATGCTGGCGCTCATCTCGGGGTTGTGGATGACGGCCAAAACGATCTTGCCCACCGTCGTGCGGTTGAGCACAAACCAAGTGGCCAAGCCGCTGACCACGGCCAGGCCGACGAGCAGCACGTCGTAGCCCGACAAACGCATCTCCCCCAACCTGAAGCGGCCAAGCAATTGCAGTGGGCCCGAGACGAAATACGGGTTCACGCCCCACACCAGTTTGGTGATGTCTTCCATCATCAAAAAAAGCGCGTAGGTGACGAGCAAGAGCAGCACTTCATCGCGCCCGTAAAAGCGCGCCAGGAGCGTGCGCTCCAGCAGCGGCGCCACGATGGCCGCCACGGCCACTGCTGCGAACAACATCGCCACGAGCGCCATGCCAGGCGCCCATTGCCAGGCCGTGACCACGCCAACACAAGAGGCTGCCGCATACGCACCCAGGGCGTAGAAGCTGCCATGCGCGATGTTGAGGATCTTGAGCACGCCAAACACCAGCGTGAGCCCGAGTGACACGATGAACAACCACGACGCGTAGGTGATGGCGTCGATGAGGATGGTGAAAGCAAGGGTCAAGGCGAGCCTGTCATGTCAAACATTGGCTTGTTTTGCCCCTTCCCACTCCCAGGGGGAAGGAGTAAACCAACTAGCACTTGGCTCCAGCAAAACCGCCCTTGATCCAGTCGAGCGCCTTCACGCCCGCCGGTGGATTCACGCAGTCGGCACCAAAGGTTTGCACATCAACGGCGACGACCTTCTTGGCCGCAGCGTCGTACTTGGTGCGACCAATCGCCGTGGGTTGTGTGGCTTGGTGGCCATTGCCCAAGGTCATGCGGATGGGGCCGCCGGGTGAATCCCAGTTGGAGCCGCGCATCGCTTCGGCCATCTCTTCGCTGTTGGGTTTTTTGCCACCGTTCTTGGCCATGGCGCGTTCCACCGCGAGCTTCAAGCCCATCAGTGCTTGTGTGACCCGGTAGCTGGCCTGCACCGGCGCCATGTTGTGCGCGCCTTGGTAGCTGGCTTGGAACCAATCGTTCAGCGGCGTTTTGGACGACAAGATGCCGTACTGGCCACGCGCGCCAAAGATCGTGCCGTCGGGCACTTTGTCGAGCAAGCCCGGGAACACATGATCCGCGGCCGACAACACCAGCGTGGTGTCTTGCAGGGCACCCCGCGCACCTGCCTGCAAGATGAAGGCTTGCAAGTCACCGCCCCACAAGCTGCTGTACAGGATGTCGGCTTGTTTGCCGGCCAGTGCCGAGACTTCGGTGCCGTATTGGCCAGCGCCAAACTTGGGCAGCAAGTCGGTACCGGGCTTGGCTTGTGGGTACAGGTTGGCCATGCTGGCGACAAAGTCAGCGCGGGAATCTTGGCCCCAGGCGTAGTCTTGGTTGATCAAGTTAAAGGTGTTAACTTTGACGTTACGCGACTTCAAGTATCGCGCCAGCGACACGTTGTCCATGGCCGCGTGTGAGGCCGTGCGGAAGACGTACTTGGGTGCACTGTCTTCAAAAATACGCGGTGTGCCGCAGTCAAACAGCACCAGCATCTTCTTCAATTCGTCGGCCACGGGGGCCACGGCCAAGCAGTCGCCCGAACCCACATAACCCACGATGGCGTCAACGTTTTCGCGCTGGTAGAGGTTGCGCAACTCTTGCACCTGCTTGGTGGCGCCGCCGTTCTCATCCACCAGCACGATCTCAATCTTGGCGCCGCCAAAACCTACTTTGTTGTAGGGCGCAGGCGCCGCGCCTTTGTTGAACATCTCGATCATGGTCTTGGCCGCGTTGGCTGCGGGCACGCCAAAACTCTCGGCTGCGGGGCCTGACAGGAAGGTGACGACGCCGAGCTTGAAAGTGTCTTGCGCGCTGGCCGCGCTGCTCAGCGCCAACAAAGCCGCGCCAACGAGGCTGGCCAGCTTGAAGCGCTTGGTTGAAAAACGGGTCATGGTTGTGCTCCTGGTGAGGCCATGGCCTGATGTGGCCACGTTCAACGGGCAGTCTAGGGGCGCAAGCGGCCTGTTCGAAGCACCTGCGAGACAGTGCTTTCCCGCAGTCAGCGCGGCGACCAAGCCTGGATGAAGGCCACTTGCTGCGGCGTTTCTGGCGTGTGCGGTGCACGCTCGCGCTTCTCCATCACTTGCCACTTTTGATCGAGCAAGGCCAAGGCGCCATCGGGTGTGTGGCCTTGTTCAATCAGCCAACAAGCCGCCACGGTGCCGGTGCGGCCAATGCCACCGTGGCAATGCAGGTAGGTTGAAAGGTTGGCTCTTGTGTTGCCGTTGATGGCATCAAGAATTTGCCGCATCAGAGCCACACTGGGCACGCCAAAGTCGGTGATGGCGAAGCGCTTATGCGCGACCGAATCAGGCAAGGTCAAACTGTAATCAACGAGGCCTTCATTGATATCCGTCAGGTCGACGAAGTTCTTAACGCCTGAGGTGAGCAGCGCCGACAAATGCGGCGCTGGGTATTCACCCGCCAACAACAAGCCGGGCAGCAGCCAGTAACAATTGAGATGAGGGCGGGCGGTTGGGTCCACGACCGCATCGCCCCGCGCATTGCCCAGCGCGTCACCCAGCGCGTCACCCGGCGCATGCCAACTCGCAGGTGGCATCAATGCGACAAGATTTTCGACAAAAAGTCCTTGGCGCGATCGCTCTTGGGGT
The DNA here is from genome assembly GCA_043776165.1 of Rubrivivax sp. Classification (GTDB taxonomy): domain Bacteria; phylum Pseudomonadota; class Gammaproteobacteria; order Burkholderiales; family Burkholderiaceae_C; genus Rubrivivax. Next base: position 5,073 of record JAYVRO010000206.1, read on the forward strand.
TGTTGAAGAACTCGACGGGCGTGTTCTGTTCGACGATTTGCCCGGCGTCCATGAAGATCACGCGGTCGGCCGCCTGGCGGGCAAAACCCATCTCGTGCGTGACGCAGAGCATGGTGATGCCCTGGTTGCCGAGCTCGATCATGACTTCAAGCACTTCGTTGATCATCTCCGGGTCAAGCGCCGAGGTGGGCTCATCGAACAACATGATGCTGGGCGTTAAGCACAGCGCGCGGGCAATCGCCACACGTTGTTGCTGGCCACCCGACAGTTGCAGCGGGTACTTGCCGGCTTGCTCGGCAATGCGCACGCGCTGCAGTTGCACCATGGCCTTTTCTTCGGCCTGTTTCTTGGGCATCTTGCCCACCCACATGGGCGACAGGGTCAGGTTCTCCAGCACCGTGAGGTGAGGAAACAAGTTGAACTGCTGGAACACCATGCCGACTTTGCGGCGCACCAGGTCGACGGCCTTGACGTCATCACTGAGTTCAGTGCCGTCAACCACCAAGCGGCCTTGCTGATGTTCTTCAAGCCGGTTGATGCAGCGAATGAGTGTCGACTTGCCCGACCCCGAAGGCCCGCACAGAACAATGCGTTCGCCTTTGGCGACGCTCAGCTCGATGTCACGCAAGACATGGAATTGGCCATACCACTTGTTGACTTTGTCGAACTCGATGATGGGGGGGCTGCTCATGGGGGTCTCGCTGGCGCGCTCGATGGTGTGCTGACGTGTGCTGACGTGTGCTGAATGAGACGCTTGCTGAAGTGTTGACAGAGACGAACTTACAGCCGCTTGGTGCCGGTATTGAGGTAGACCTCAACCCATCGGCTGTAGCGCGCCAAGGCAAAACAGAAGACGAAATAGATGCCCGCCACAAAGAGCTGGCCTTCCAGGAAAAACTTGCGCCAGTCGGCGTCGCCCAAGGCCAACTGCAAGGCGCCGGTCAAGTCGTACAAGCTGACGATGGTGACGAGCGAGGTGTCCTTGAACGTGCCAATAAAACTGTTCACGATGGCGGGCACCACCAGGCGCAGCGCCTGCGGCAACACGATCAAGCGCATGCTCTGCCAGTAGCCCAGCCCGAGCGACTGCGCGGCCTCCAACTGGCCCTTGGGCAAGGCTTGCAGGCCACCGCGCACGACCTCGGCCAAATAGGCCGCAG
>JAYVRO010000207.1:0-1938 GCA_043776165.1 Rubrivivax sp.
CTTGGCCGCGCTGAGTGCGTCGCGCAGCGCTTGATGCTGCTCGGGCTTGGCCTCGATGCCAATTTCCTGCAAGCTGTAGATGCGACGTTGGCTGAACAGGGCGGGCTTGTCGTCGAAATACTTTTTGATTTCTTCGGCGGTTGGTTTGACCGCTGCTTCGCTGACCTTGTCGATGTAAGCGCGGGCCAGCACTTCGCGCCGCACGGCGTCAAGTTGTTGAACCACGCGGGGGTCGCGGTCGAGCTTGAGCTCATCGGCCTTTTGCACCGCCAGTTCCTGGTCGATCAGGCGTTCAAGAATTTGTTGCCGCGCCGCGTCAGCTTGCTCAGGGCGCAGGCCACGTTGCTGCTGCAAAACAAAATCAATTTGGTGAACGGTCAGTTCTTCTTTGTTCACCTTGGCTGCGGCCTGGGTGGCGGCGCCTTCTTTTTTCTTTTGGCCACAGCCCAGCGTCAGTGTGGTGGCCAAAGCGCAGGCCACAACGATGGCGAGGCGACGCGACGAAAGAGTGTCAAGCGGGGCGAATTTCATGCAGTGACCTCGTGATGCAAAGTGTCCGCAACTTGTGAACCACAAGTGGGCGCGGCAGGTGTACCAAGCCCAGCGGCCCAGCCCGACAAGTGTAACTGTTGCCCCTATGAAAACGCTGCAGCGGGGCTGCTGTTTCACCCTGTCACGCAGGCAGAAGTCACGGGTTGCGGCGCCTTGTGAGGTGGGTCAAAAGCGCGCCAAGGCACGCGACACATTGCATTGCTCAGCCGGCGGACTAACACTTCACGCCGACGTGCAAGGCCACCAAACCAGCGGCCAGGTTGTGCACGTCCACGTGCGCAAAACCAGCAGCTTTCATCATGGCTTTGAGCGTGGCTTGGTCCGGGTGCATGCGGATCGACTCGGCCAAGTAGCGATAGCTTTCTTCGTCTTTGGCCACATGTTTGCCGATGAAGGGCATGACCTTGAACGAGTACCAGTCGTAGGGTTTTTGCAGCGGCGCGGCCACTTTCGAAAACTCCAGCACCAAGAGCCTGCCACCGTCACGCAGCACACGCGCCATCTCAGCCAATGCGCGTTCCTTGTGGGTCATGTTGCGCAGGCCAAAGGCCACACTGACCAAGTCAAAACCGCCACTGGCAAAGGGCAGGTTCTCGGCGTCGCACACCGCCGTGGGCAGGGCCAAGCCATCGTCCAACAAGCGGTCGCGGCCCACGCCGAGCATGGCGGCGTTGATGTCGGTCAGCACGACCGTACCGCTCTCACCCGCGTGGCGCGCAAAAGCACGCGTCAGGTCGCCCGTGCCACCGGCTATGTCGAGCACCTGCTGCCCCGGCTGCACATTGGCAACCGCCACGGCGTAGGCCTTCCAGGCGCGGTGCAAGCCGAGCGAAAGCAGGTCGTTCATCAGGTCGTAGCGCTGCGCCACGGAGTCGAACACACCTCGCACGCGCGACGCCTTGTCGGCTTCATCGATGTTTTGGAAACCAAAGTGAGTTTGGGTCATGCGTTTGTGTCACCTGATACGTTGGTCGGTGTTCCAGCCGAGGTCAGTGGCTGCTGCAGGAATGGCCACCCGCCGCCGCCATGGGCGTGTCGCGCGTGGCGCCTGCTGCCGCCAAACGGGCCTCGTACTGCGTCCACAGCTCGGCCTGATTCGTGCCCAAGTGGTAGAGGTAGGTCCAGGCAAAGATGCCGGTGTCGTGGCCATCTGAAAACCGCGGTTGCACGGCGTAGTGACCAATGGGTTGGATGTCGGTGATCGAGACCTCACGCTTGCCCGTTTGCAGCACTTCCTGCCCGGGGCCATGACCTTGCACTTCGGCCGATGGCGAATAGACACGCATCAATTCGATCGGGATGCGAAAACTCGCACCATCGTCGAAACCAACTTCAAGTACGCGCGAGGTTTGATGCACGGTGATCGACGTGGGTTGGGGTGCGGAT
>JAYVRO010000208.1:0-6216 GCA_043776165.1 Rubrivivax sp.
GGCTTCAGGCAAACATCTCAAGCGGCACCGCAAATCGTTGAGCGAGCGCCTTGACTTGCCTCAAGTTCAAGTCGCGCTTGCCGGCCAAAACGGCGCTGACCACGCTCTGAGCGCCGATCTCTGGCATGTCTGACTGCGTCAGGCCGTGCTCGTCCATCAGGCTGCGCAAAACCGTTGTGGGCGTACTGCTGTCGGGCCAGGGGTGCATACGGCCTTCGTACTCGCGGATGCGGTCGGCCAAGAACTCAGGAAGCCCACCGAGGGGATGGGCCGGATCGCTGGACACCTCGACAAATATTCGATCGACAAAGTCCATCGCTTGCTCGTACTGAGCCTCGTTCACAAATGGCGCGCCCAAACCCAGTGATTGATGCAACGCAACCCAATGCGCTTGTACGTGGCGAACGTTCATTTCCAGGCTCCTTTGTCGTAGTTGTCGTGCGTGAGCACCGCTTATCGCTTTTTGCCATTTTCAGCGTGTGTTTTGCAAGGTGTTCACAACGTGCTTTCCAACATGCTTCCAACGCCTGAGCAAAAGCGCGTTACTGACCACGCTCACGCTGCTCGTCGCCATGGCGGCGCCCGCCAGCACGGGGTTGAGTTGGCCAAGAGCCGCCAATGGGATGCCGATGACGTTGAAGGCCATGGCCCAGAAGAGGTTTTGGTGGATCTTGGCCACGGTGCGCCGAGAAATCTCAATGGCATCGGCCACCAGCGTGGGGGCGCCGTGCATCAGGGTGACAGGCGCCGCGTTCATGGCCACTTCGGTGCCGGTGGCCATGGCCATGCCGACATCGGCGGCGGCCAGGGCGGGTGCGTCGTTGATGCCGTCGCCCACCATGGCCACGACACGGCGTTTTGCCGCGATTTTGCCATCCACCAACTTCAAACGTGCAATGTGCAGGGCTTTGTCTTGTGGCAGCACGCCAGAGAACACCTGACCGATGCCCAGCAGCGTACCCACAGCACCCGCGCTGCCCGCGTTGTCGCCACTGAGCAGCACGGTGGCCACGCCCAGTTTATGCAAGCGCGTGATGGCCTCTTGGGCGCTTGGCTTGAGGGTGTCGCCAAAACTCATCAGGCCCAGCAGTTGCGGCGCACCGTTGCCCACGCGCGCCAACCACGACACGCTGCGGCCTGCGTCGCTTTGCGCTTGAGCGGTGGCCATCAAGGGCTGCGTGTCGACGCCCAGCTCTGACATCCACGCGGTACTGCCCAAGTGGAGAGCCTGGTCAGCGACCACAGCAGACACACCGCGCCCGGGCACGGCTTGCACGCCCTTGGCGGGGGCCAGGGCCAAGTGCAGATCAGCAGCGGCTTGTTGCACGGCGCGCGCCAACGGGTGCTCGCTGCCTTGCTGCACAGCAGCCGCCAAGCCGATGAAGCTGCTGCGCTCGCCTTGCGCGGGCCAAGCATCCACCAACACGGGCTTGCCCTGTGTGAGCGTGCCGGTCTTGTCAAAGGCCACCACCTGGATGGCATGGGCCAGCTCCAGCGCTTGGGCGTCTTTGATGAGGATGCCGTGGCGCGCCGCCACACCCGTGCCCGCCATGATGGCCGTGGGCGTGGCCAGCCCCAGCGCGCAAGGGCAGGCAATGACCAGCACCGACACAGCATTGATAAGGCCTTGCTGCCACTGCCCCGTGGCCCAGCCCCAACCGAGTAAGGTGACCAGTGCAACGACCAAGACCACGGGCACAAACACCTCGCTGACCTTGTCCACCAAGCGCTGTATGGGCGCCTTGTTGGCCTGCGCCTGCTCCACCATTTGCACGATGCGCGCGAGCTTGCTTTGCGCCCCAATGGCCGTGGTGCGCAGCACCAGCAAACCGTCGATGTTGATGGCGCCGCCCGTGACGACACCGCCCACATCCCGCGCCACGGGCAGGCTTTCACCCGTGATGAGCGATTCGTCGACGTGGCTGCTGCCGTCCAGCACCACGCAGTCCACAGCGATGCGCTCGCCAGGGCGCACCACCACCACGTCGCCCACGCGCACCTGGGCGATGGGCAGTTCGGCATCAACGCCACCACGACGCACACGCGCGGTCTCGGGCCGCAGGGCGTTCAGTGCGCGGATGGCTTCGACGGTCTGAAACTTGGCGCGTGCTTCCAACCACTTGCCCAGCAGCACCAGGGTGATGACAACCGCCGAGCCTTCAAAGTACAGCGCGGGCATGGCCTGTTGCGCGCGCAGCAACTCAAACACACTCAAGCCAAAAGCGGCCGATGTGCCAATCGCGACCAGCAGGTCCATGTTGCCTGTACCGGCCCTCACAGCGCTCCAGGCGCCGCTGTAAAAACGCGCACCCAACCAAAACTGCACCGGCGTGGCCAAGGCCAATTGCAGCCAACCGTTCAGCATCCAATGCTGGCCCCACAACATCCCCAACATAGGCGCAGCCAAGGGCAGCGACAGCACCGCAGCCAGCACCACAGGCCACCACGGCGCGGCCGCGCGCTGTGGCGCGGCGCTGGCACCCGCGACGACATCCGGCGTCAGCACCGTTGCGCCATAGCCGGCCTTGGTAACAGCGGCCACGATCGCGTCATCTGAAACGTTGCTGGCGCCAAGCTCGCCAGACTCAAAGGTCACCCGTGCGTTTTCTGTCGCCAAGTTGACGCTGGCCGACACCACACCGGGCACACGCGCCAAGGCCTTTTCAACGCGGGCAACGCATGACGCGCAGGTCATGCCTTCAATGGCCAAGCTGCGCTCGGTGGGTAGGGCCGTCATGCAATGTCCTTTGATCGATGGCTGGGCAGGTGGGTCTTTGGTGCCGCGTTGCAAGGGCCGGTTGGCATGCGTCGAGTTTGCGTCAGGGCAAGGCTCAGGTTTTACCCAAGCCTGCAACGACTCCTTGCGCCCTAGACTGCGCCGCCAACGCGATACCGACGTCCAACCCAAACCTGCCCAAGGCCCCAATATGACCCACCGCGCCCATGTGCTTGACAACCTCATCGGCGACACGTTGCCGCGTTTTGAAACCGCTGCCGATATAGCGGCTTTTGAAGCGCAGGCGCCCTATGCCCAGCGCGTGGCAGCGCAGTCCACCTGGCAGGCTTTGCAACTGGGCTGCGCCATTGACCCCCAGGCGCCTGCCATCACCTTCTTGCCGAATGCTGACCCGAATGACACGCCCCACGTGTTGAGCCACGCGCAGTTCAACACCCAGCTCATTCAGGCCGGCAATCTGTTCCATTCGCTGGGCGTTGGTGCGGGCGACGTGGTGAGCCTGCTGCTGCCTTTGCTGCCGCAGGCCTTTGTGGCTTTGTATGGCGCGCAAACCGTGGGCATTGCCAACCCGGTGAACCCCCTGCTGTCAGCCGCGCAGTTGTTGGAAATTTTGCGCGCGGCCAACACCAAAGTGCTGGTGGCCTTGGGGCCAACGCAAGGCAGCGACATCTGGGACAAGGTGCAAACCATCCGTGATCAATTGCCCAACCTCAGAGCACTCTTGGTGGTGGGTGGCGCGGCGCAGGCCGCAACAGTTGAACAAGACTTCGACAAGCAGCTCGCCGCCCAGCCCGCCGACGCCTTGTTGAGCGGGCGCACCCCCAGCGCGCACGACGTGGCCGGCTACTTTCACACCGGCGGCACCACGGGCACACCCAAGCTTGTGCGACACACCCATGCCAACCAGGTGTCGCAAGCCTGGGCACTGCGCTTGATGGGCTTGGCCGAGCCTGGCCGCAACGTGCTGTTTGGCCTGCCGCTGTTCCATGTGGGCGGTGCGCTCACGCAGGGCTTGGCGCCCTTGGCCAACGGCGGCAACCTGGTGGTGCTTAGCGCGGCGGGTTGGCGCAACCCCAGCGCCATGCGCAACGTGTGGAAGCTGGTGGAAAAGTTTCAGCCCAGGCTCTTTGGCGGTGTGCCCACGGTGATGGCCGCCGCATTGCAGGTTCCACGTGACGCGGCCGATGTCTCCAGCTTGAAGCTCGCGTCGGGCGGCGGCTCGGCCATCCCCGTGGCCGTCATCCAAGCCTATGAAGCCATGGGCCTGCCCGTGCTCGAGGTCTACGGCATGACCGAAACATCCAGCGTGCACACCATGGGCTACCCCGACATGCCGCGTACCGCAGGCAGCGTGGGCCGCGCCCTGCCCTACTCGCGCAGCCGCGTGGTGCGGGTCGACGCCGATGGCCAAACCCTGGGCGACTGCGCACCGGGCGAGATCGGCGTCATCGCCATGGCCGGCCCCGGTGTGTTCAGCGGCTACTTGATGGACAAACACAACCAGGCCGCTTTCATTGAACCCGGTTGGGTCAATTCCGGTGACCTGGGCCGACAGGACGAAGACGGCCTGCTGTGGCTAACGGGCCGCGCAAAGGACTTGATCATTCGCGGCGCGCACAACATCGACCCCGCGCCACTGGAAGAGCTGCTGTACCGCCACCCCGCCGTGGCGCTGGCCGCCCTGGTGGGCCAGCCCGACGCTTACGCCGGTGAACTGCCCGTGGCCTACGTGCAGCTCAAGCCCGGCCACGCGGCCGATGCGGCTACATCAAGTGAATTGTTAGCCTTCCTGAAAGAACACACCCCCGAGCGCGCAGCGGTGCCCGTGCAGTTGCACTTTGTCAACCCGATGCCGCTTACCGCCGTAGGCAAAATCTTCAAACCCGCCTTGCGCATAGACGCCATACGCCGAGTGGCCGAAGCCCTGCTTGAAGGTGCGGCCGGCCCGGGTTTAAGTTGCGGGGTTGAGGTGCGCGCCGATGCCACCCACGGCCAAGTGATCAGCGTGACGCTGCCCGCCGGTGACGCGGTAAAACGTGAGCGCGCGGCTGCTGAAGTGAAGGCAAGACTCGGACCGCTGACGGTGCGGCATGAGGTGGTTTAGGGTGGTGGTGAATGAGACTTTCGCGATTGGTGCATTCGGGCTTTGGGCTTGGGCGATCAGTTCCGCCGCGAAATAAAGAGGCTAGTGTTCAACATGGAAACCGAACTTGACCGCTGCGCGTGACCGAACAGACCGCGTAACTTTTGAAGTCTGAACTCAAGGCCAAGATCACTCTTTAGGAAACTCTGCAAAACCTAGGGTCATCCCATCTAGTAATCTGGAACTGTAATCCGCAGAATGCACAGCATGATGCAAACACACTTCGGTCTTGACCCTGTGCTGAGGAAGACCCGCCGTCGGGTATTCCTTGACGAGATGCAGCAAGTCGTACCTTGGTCCGATTTGGTGGCCCTGATTGCACCGCATGCCCCCGTGCCCAACAAAGCAAAGGGCGGACGGCCGCCGTTTGCGCTGGACGCGATGCTTCGCATTCACTGTCTGCAGCAATGGTTCGGATTAAGTGATCCAGCCATGGAAGAGGCGCTGCATGACACGCCCATGCTGCGAGAGTTTGCGGGCCTGGCTGGGCTTTGCCGGATGCCAGACGAGACCACCATCCTGCGCTTTCGCCACCTACTTGAAAAACATGAGCTGGCCGGGAAGTTGCTGAACAAGATCAACGAAGGCTTGATCGCCAAAGGGCTGATGCTCAAGGCTGGCACCGTCGTGGACGCCACGCTGATTGCAGCGCCCAGCTCAACGAAGAACAGCAGCGGCGAACGCGACCCTGAGATGCACCAAACCAAGAAGGGCAATCAGTATTACTTTGGCATGAAGGCCCACATAGGCGTGGACGCTGACTCGGGTCTAGTGCACACCGTGGTGGGCACGGCGGCCAACGTCCATGACGTAACGCAAGCGCATGCAGCTCTACACGGTGAAGAGACAGCGGCCTTCGGCGACGCGGGCTACCAGGGAGTGGCCAAACGCGAAGAGGCCAAAGACAGCCAGGTGAATTGGAACGTGGCGATGCGACCGGGCAAGCGCAGCGCACTGGACAAGACTGACAAGCTTGGGCAGCTGTACGAGAAGCTTGAGAAACTCAAGGCCAGTGTGCGGGCCAAAGTAGAACATCCATTCAGGGTACTCAAGCAGCAATTCGGGTACGTCAAAGTGCGCTACCGAGGGTTAAAAAAGAACACTGCGCAATTGACAACGCTGTTCGCGTTGAGCAACTTGTGGATGGCTAGAGCGCGGATATTGCAAGGAGCCAAGGCATGAGTGCGCCCAGAGCGCAGACAGGTGCCCAAAACGGGCGCCAAGCAGCTTGGATTTGGACGCAAAAACGAGAATTCATCCAATCCTTGCTTGATTTACGCATTGCCGACGGCATCAAACATTTGGTCAACAAAAAACGGGGTTGTGCAGACCTTCC
>JAYVRO010000209.1:0-6216 GCA_043776165.1 Rubrivivax sp.
GTCAAGACCGAAGTGTGTTTGCATCATGCTGTGCATTCTGCGGATTACAGTTCCAGATTACTAGATGGGATGACCCTAGGTTTTGCAGAGTTTCCTTAGTTCCTACAAAGTAACGCAGGCAAAGCGGACAAACGAAAGCGATGCCAAACCCTTTCATCGAGCGGACTCGCTCTGGCAGCGCGGTCTTGGCCTTCATTTCATTCTGGACCAAGCCGACGCCGCGTCCGAGAAAAGATCATGTCAAACGTTAGGATTCACAGAAACACCTCATGGCAACACGGTCAGATTTGCGAGCCGCGCTACTCACCCTGAGCTCAAACTGCGTCTTCTGCGGTGGTACAAGCGCGGCAACTACGATCGAACATTGCCCGCCGCGAGCAATGTTCCAATTCAAGCGCTGGCCCGAAGGCTTTGAGTTTCCCGCCTGTGCGACTTGCAACAATGGTTCCGGCGACGACGACGCTGCGGTAGCTATGCTGGCGAGATTTTCGGCAGATGGAGCGGGTGGTGACACTGATGGACGTACAGAAGGCCTCATTCGAAATGTCGCAGCTCAGTTTCCAGGGGTGTTCACCAATGTCGTGCCAACTCATCTAGAAGCGAGACAGCGAAACAGGACACTCGGAATCAAGCCAAGGCTTGGTGAGCTTCAACAGGATGCCGCTCCGATTACGCTTCCAGGCGAAGTAAAGAACGCTGTGAATACCTTTGCTCGAAAGCTTGGCAAAGCGCTCTACTACAAGCACACAAACGCAATATTCCCAAATGACGGGACGCTCGCATTCAACTGGTTCACGAACGTCGAGCTGGTACTGCACGGCAGGTACAAACTGTTCGAGACTTTGTCTGACATCGACGGCAGTGTGCCTAGTCTAGTTCGCGGCGGAAAGTATCTCAATGATCAGTTCGAATACAAGATTTCGCCGTCGCCAGATGCTGACGTGTTCCTTCTTCAGGCAAAGCTGGGGCGTTCGTTCGGGATAGTGCTGATGGGGAGTCGCAGGGCGGGGCCAATTGAACAATCGCTGGCGTCGCTTCAAGCAGAGTACGGCCGAACAGGACCAATAATCGTCCTTCAAAGTTCAACGGCTCTCCCGTGAAGCTAACCACACACACTCTCTCAAGCTGGCCCGCTACGGCATGCGTTGCTTGGCCGCTCCAGCGCCACGTATATGGCACGCCCTGTCAATCGCATGCGCCCCATTCACCCTGGCGAGGTACCCCGTAGAGACTACCTTTCGCCGTTTGGGCTGAGCGTCAACGCAATGTTCATTGCGCCGGGTGTGCCCGCAACCCGCATCCACGAAATCTCATACCCTGATCCACCCACGCCGCGGCCGAACTTGAAGATGACAAGCTCACCGTCCTTGACCTTGAAAACGTCGTCCTCTCGGGCCAAATCATCGAGCGCCAGCGCGACCGCAGCACTCGCGAAACGAAGTACGTCATCCAGGGCAGCGCCCTTGACGGAACAGCCGCTGAAGTCGTTGCCAAAGTTGGTCACACGGGCAGGCTCTTCATCATCACCGTCTATGTCGTCTGAAGCCGGCTGCATGCACTGCGGCAGTGATCGAGTACAGCTCAAGCACGTCACGAGGAGCTATGGCAAGGGCAAGGAGCTCCTGGTCATCGAGAGCATCCCCATGTGGTCCTGCCCCGCCTGTGGCGAGTCCTACTTCACCGCCAAAACTATGCACGAGGTGGAGCGCATCAAGGTGCTTCGCAAGTCTGTGGCCAAGTCACGGCCAGTACCGGTCGCAGCGTTCGTGAAATCTGCGGCCTGACCGAACATGCTGAATTGAGTGGTGCGAAGCTTCAGACACAGCACCGCTGACCAGTCGTCCGTAAAAACGTACGCTATCGGCAACCAAGGAGTTCCGCAATGACCGTGCTCACCGCATCAGCCGCGCGGGCCAATCTGTACCGTCTGATTGACCAGGCCACCGAATCGCATCAGCCCATCGTCATAGTCGGCAAGAAGTCGGCGGCCGTATTGGTTTCGGCCGAGGACTGGGCCGCGATTCAGGAGACGATGCACTTGCTCTCTGTACCCGGCATGCGGGAGTCGATTCGTAAAACCATGGCGGAGCCACTCGCAAAGAGTGCCCGCGCGCTGAAGTGGTGAGGTGGTGACGTGGTGAGGTGGGAGCTTGCTTACTCGAAGCAGGCGCTGAAAGATGCCAAGAATGTCAAGGCTTCCGGCTTGAAGCCGAGGGTTGAAGAACTGCTCGCCATACTGCAAGCGAACCCGTACCAAACCCCGCCAACGTTTGAGAAGCTCATCGGCGATCTTGCAGGCTCGTACGCCCGTCGCATCAACATACACAACCGGCTCGTGTACCAAGTCTTCGAGAAGGAGCGTGTCGTCCGTGTACTGCGTATGTGGACACACTATGAGTGATGGCTCAGTTAGGCGTCGCGAACCTGTCGCAAACACGCCACCGCAGTAACCTTTGGGCTTCAAGGAGTTGAGTTCCATGAATTACACGATCGAATGCGACCAGGAAGACGATGGACGTTGGCTGGCAGAAGTGCTTGAACTGCCCGGGGTGCTCACCTACGGTGCGACCAAAGATGAAGCCATCGTGAAGGCAGAGACACTGGCCTTGCGCGTCATCGCTGAACGCCTCGAACAGGGTGAAGCGAGGCCGACGAGCATCAACATTGCTTTGCCCGCAGCGGCATGAGTCAGTGGCCGTCCAAAAAAGCCAGGCTGGTCCTCCCGCGCTACTGAAGCTGGGCTGGGTAATCAAGCGCCAGACTGGCTCACACCGAACACTCACACGCGCAGGATGGACGGACGTCACGTTCGCCTTCCATGACGGGGAAGAAATCGGACCTCGAATGTTGGCAAAGGTTGCCAAGCACACAGGGCTTACACCAGAAGACCTGTAACGTCGCCGCATGATTCAAGCGTGTCAAGTGGATCCCTAAAGGCAAGTCACGCTGGCCAACAAGCGCTTCGCCAGAGACCTGTTTTTCGCTTGCTGTTCATCGCACCACATAGTCGCGAGGGCTGCCGCCCGGGCGCAAAAGACATCAACTCCGGTCGCCCACCCAGCTCAAAAATTCCCCGTACCACTGCTTGGAATTCCGGGCCTTCAGTACCCAGTGGTTCTCATCAGGGAACCACAGCAAACGGGCTTCTACGCCGCGTGCTTTTAGGGTGTTGTAGTAGGCCAGGCCGTTGGTGTCGGGCACGCGAAAATCTTGCGCGCCGTGGATCACCAAGGTGGGTGTTTGCATCTTGCCGGCAAAGGCGTGCGGGCTTTGTGCCAAGACTTTTTTCAAGTCATCCCAATAGTTAGCGCCCAGGTCCTTGGGGCGGTGCGTGTAGCTGTCGGCGCTCCAGGTCGCCACGCGGTCAAAGACACCGGCGTGACAGACATAGGCCTGGTAGCGGCCCGGCGCCACATGGCCGTTCATCCAGGCCACCAGGTAACCGCCATAGCTGCCGCCCGTGGCGACGATGCGCTTTTTGTCGACCCAGGGTTGTTTCACGAGCCAATCGGTGGTGGCTTCAATGTCCAGGGTCTCGAGTTGGCCCAGTCGGCCCATGATGCTGTCGCGAAACTTGAAGCCAAAACTGCTGGAGCCGTGATAGTTGACCTGCACCACCACGTGGCCCTGCGACGCCAGCACGTGGCTGTTCCAGCGGTAAGAAAAGGTCTCACCCGAAGCCGCGTACGGCCCGCCATGGATGACATGCATCACGGGGTACTTCTTCTTTGCACTGAAGCCCGGTGGATAGGTCAACCACACCTGCACCTTGTCGCCCAGCGCGCCGACGATGTGCTGTTCTTGCACGGTGCCCAAAGCGCAGCGTTGCAAGATGTCGTCGTTGAAGTTGTCGATGCGCTTGGCCGCGCCAGCGCCTTGCTGCACGTGAACCCGGGCTGGGTGGCTGGCGCTATCGGCCACGGTAAAAATCTGTTCCGCACCCGCACTGCCGCCGACATCAAAAGCCTGCACGCAACCGCCCTTGAATTGCACGGGCCACTGCTTGCTGGCCAGCTCGTAGCGCCACAAGTGGCAACGGCCAAATTCCTCTGCGCTGAGATAGATGCAACGGCCATCGGCTGACCAGCGCAGCGGTGCGTTCACTTCATGGTCGCGGTTGTGGCCCATGTCGCGCCATTGGCCGTCCGGCCCCCGCAGCAGAAGTTGCGCCAAGGTGGTGTGCCGTTGATGGTTGTGCGCAGCCACAGCGGCCAGCGTGCTGCCATCGGGGCTGTAACGTGGCGCGTTAAAGTCCCATTGCTTCCAGGCGCCCACGTCGCTGATGTTTTTGAACTGCCGCGTTTTGATGGTGAGTTCCATCAGCGACAAGCGGTGGCTGCTCACTTTGGGTGAGCCAGTGTCGCAAGCAAACACGATGCGCTTGCCGTCGGGGTGGATGTCGAACCCCACGCTGCTGGGCTCATCCCGTGGCAGCTCATGCGGCGTGCCTTCAAACAAGTCGATGACACGCCCGGTGCTCACGTCAAGCATTAACAAATGCAGCACACGACCTTGCGGCAGATTGTGGTCAAAGTAGCGCCAATGGGCCTCGCTGGTGGCGTAGCCGCTTTCTTTTCGTTCGCTGAACGCTTTGTACTTCTGGGCTTGTGCTGCGGCGCCTCTGAGTTCAGGCCAGACCCACGCGACGAACACGATGCGCTGGCCGTCGGGCATCCATTTGAAGGCTTCGATGCCCAGCGCAAAGTGGCTGATTCGTCGCGCCTCGCCGCCACCGGCGTTCAGCAAGTAGAGCTGCCCGGTGTCGTCCTTGGCGCCTTCTTGTTCGCGTTTGCCGATGAAGGCGATGCGTTCAGGCTGGCCCTGGCGCAGCGGTGACCACGCGGGTTGGGTGTTCTTCGCGCCGTTGAAGGCGAGCTGCTGCGGCGCGCGTCCATCAGCAAACATCAGCCACAACTGCGTGCCGCTGGTGTTGGTTTCCATGGTGTGCTGCGTGACGGTGCACACCGCTCGCGTGCCATCGGCTGACGCCGCTACGCCGCCAACACGCGCCATGGCCCAGAGGTCATCAACGGTGATGGGTTGCTTGGCTGGCGACCTTGTCTTGCGGGGTGTGGGCATGCTTTTTTGCTCGGGTGAATGGCGGTGCGCGGCAGTATGAAGGCGAGCCACACCGAGCACATTCCCTAGCTTCGCAACACGCTGCCTATGTTGGAATGGCGGTGGCCCACAACACAACACAACACAAAGCATCACAACACTCTGGAGACACCATGTACAGCACGACAGACAGCACCGAACACAACACGGAAAACAACACACAACGCCGCGAACTTTTGCTCTCGGGCCTTAGTGCCGCCGCACTCAGCGCCTTGCCGACAACTGCTCAGGCCGCCATGGGGCCTGGCGACAAATACGACCTGATATTGAAGAACGCCAACGTCATCGACCCGAGCCAAAACTTAGCTGGCAAACGCGACATCGGCATGCGCTTTGGCTTGATTGAAACGGTGGCCGAGAACATCGCGCCAGAGCGCGCCAACCGCGTGATGGACGCCGGAGGCCGCCTGGTCACACCCGGCCTCATCGACCTGCATGCGCACACCTATCCGTTCGGTTCGGCCATCGGCATACCGGCCGATGAATTGGTGGCGCATCAATGCACCACCACGGTGGTTTCAGCCGGTGACGGAGGCGCCAACAACATTGCGGCCTTCCGACGTTTTATCGTGCCCGGCACGCGCACACGGCAGTTCGCTTTCATCCACATCGCAGTGGCCGGCTTGGCCGGGTTCCCCGTGCCGGAGCTTTACAACATCGACTACGCGCAGGTTGAAGCCACGGCCCGTGCTTTGGCCGAAAACGCTGATTTTTTGCTCGGCGTGAAAGTGCGCATGAGCGAAAACGTGGTGGCGCGCCACGGCACCGAGCCGCTCAAGCGTGCCATCGCAGCCTGCGTGCAATCGGGTGTGCCCGGCGCCAAGATCATGTGCCACATCGGCGGGGTTGAGAGCCGCGCCATGATGTCGCAAGTGCTCGACTTGCTGCGCCCTGGCGACGTGCTCACGCACTGCTTCAGCGGCGCGCCCAATATTGCAGGTGACGCGACCAACATCGTGCAAGACGGCAAACTTTTGCCCGCCGCACTGGCCGCCAAACAACGCGGCGTGGTGTTTGACATTGGCCACGGCGGCGGCAGTTTTGACTACACCATTGCCGAGGCCGCCATCGCCCAGGGCTGCCCGATGGACACCATCT
>JAYVRO010000210.1:0-1927 GCA_043776165.1 Rubrivivax sp.
GTCGCATCGTGCGCATGGAGACCACGGTGGTGCGCAGTGAGGCTGAAGCGCTGCTGCTTGAGAACAACCTCATCAAAACGCTCAACCCCAAGTACAACATTCTGTTTCGAGACGACAAGAGTTATCCGTATTTGAAGATCACCGGCACGCACAGCAGCGACGGCCTGGCCAAAGCCCCCACCCAGCGTTTTGCCCGAGTGGCCTACTTTCGTGGCGCGGTGGATCGCAAGCACCGCTACTTCGGACCCTACCCCAATGCCTGGGCAGTGCGCGAAACGATTCAGTTGATGCAAAAGGTGTTTCGCTTGCGCACCTGCGAGGACACTGTTTTCAGTAACCGCACACGGCCGTGTTTGCTCTATCAGATCCATCGCTGTTCTGGGCCCTGCGTGGGCTTGGTCAGCGGCGAAGACTATGCGCGCGACGTGCGCGACGCCGAGCGTTTCATGCTCGGCCAGGTGCATGAAATCATCCCCGACATGCAAGCCCAAATGATGGCACTGGCCGACGCCTTGGCGTTCGAGAAGGCGGCTGAACTGCGCGACCGCATCGCCTCGCTGTCGAACGTTTTGCATCAGCAATCGGTAGAAGCCAACAGTGCTTCGGCCTCTGACAAAGACGTCGACATCCTGGCCGTCAAAGTCTCGGGTGGCCGCGCGTGTGTGAATCTGGCCATGGTGCGTGGCAGCCGGCACTTGGGCGACCGCGCGTACTTTCCTGCCCATGTCGACGAAGGTGCGGCGATGTGCGCCTTGGATGCCGATGAAATGGCCGCTGCCACGCCCGAAGTGGCCGTGCTCGAAGCCTTCATCGCGCAGCATTACATCGGCCAGGCGATTCCGGCGCAGCTGATCCTGAGCCATGCCGTAGACCCTGAACTGATGACCGCTTTGTCTGCCGCTGCAGGTGTGCGTGTGCGCACACAACATCAACCCCGTGAGCAGCGCCGCATCTGGTTGGAAATGGCTGTGAAAGGCGCGGAGTTGTCGCTGGCGCGATTGCTCGCCGAAGAGGGTTCGCAGCGCGAACGCACACGGGCCTTGGTGGAGGCCTTGGACCTGGATTGGGATCTAGCCAACCAGGATCAACTTCGCATCGAGTGTTTTGACATCAGTCACACGGCCGGTGAGGCCACGCAGGCCTCGTGCGTGGTTTACGAGAACCACCAGATGCGCAGTGATCAATACCGCCGATACAACATTGAAGGCGTGACTGGCGGTGACGACTACGCCGCCATGCGCCAAGTGCTGCACCGGCGCTACGCCAAGCTCGCGCAGGTACTGTCCGAAGCAGGTGAAGCAGGTGAAGCGGCTGAAACGCTTGGAGCAGTGGAAGAACCCGCTGCCAATGATCCAGCCGAGCAAGCGGCGGATGAACCCCAACTAAAAACCGCCGCCATGAAGCGCGGCCACGCACGGCTGCCCGACCTGGTGCTGGTGGACGGTGGGCGCGGGCAGGTCAGCATGGCGCGCGAAGTCTTCACAGAGCTGGGACTGAACCTCGCGCTCATCGTGGGTGTTGAAAAAGGCGAGGGCCGCAAAGTGGGACTCGAAGAGCTGGTTTTTGCTGATGGCCGTGACAAGGTCTGGCTCGGTCACGATTCGGCCGCGCTGATGCTGGTAGCGCAAATACGCGACGAGGCCCATCGCTTTGCCATCACCGGCATGCGCGCGCGGCGCGCGAGTGTGCGCACGGGCGGCAGCAAACTCGAAGACATCCCTGGCGTGGGGCCGCGAAAACGTGCACGTCTGTTGCAGCGATTTGGTGGCCTTCGTGGCGTGGGTGCGGCAGGCGTGGACGACCTCGCCACCGTTGAAGGCATATCCAAAGACTTGGCCGAGGAGATTTACCGTGCACTGCATTGATGGTCATGTCAAACGTTGTGTGATGGAGCGAACGGTGCAGACAACGCTGAAGACGCTGCCGC
>JAYVRO010000211.1:0-1925 GCA_043776165.1 Rubrivivax sp.
TGAGTGAGCTGCTGGCCTATGCGCGCGCCAACCCCGGCAAGCTGGCCTACGCGTCACCCGGCATTGGTTCAAGCCTACATTTGATCGGTGAACTGGTCAAACGCGAGGCCAAGATCGACATGCTGCACGTGCCCTACAAAGGCACCACCCCCGCGATGCAAGATTTGATCGGCGGCCAAGTACAGGTGATGTTCGGCGCGGTCACCACTTTGCAAGCGGCCATCAAGGCAGGGCAAGTGCGCGCGCTGGCCGTCACCACGGCGCGCCGCGCTGACACGCTGCCCGATGTGCCCACGCTGGCCGAAGCCGGTGTGGCTGGCATCGACGTGCCCAGCTGGTACGGCGTGATGGTGCCCGCCAGCACCCCGCCTGCGCTGGTGGCGCGTTTGCAAACGGCCATCGCTGCCGTGTTGGCGCGGCCCGTCGTGCGTGAAAGGCTGGCGGGTTTGGGTTTGGTCACCGTTGCTAACAAACCAGATGACTTTGCCGCGCAGATCAAGCGCGAAACAGCCACCTGGGCCACGGTCATCCGTGAGGCCGGCGTCAAGGCCGAATGAACATCGACCCATCGCCCCGACCCATGATCGAGCGGCGCATCAGCTCGTGGCAAGAGTTCAACGACTGGGTTGGTGCGCGCGACGGTTGGGCCTTTCGCGGCCAACTTGACGCCACCTGGCCGCTCTTGGGCTCGCTGCCCCGGCGCTTGCTGCAAACCGAAGTGCCACGGCCCTTGTGGCGTGAACGCGAAGAGCGCGCCTTGCGCGTTTTCCGTCGCAAAGCGCACGTGTATTTGCCCGACCGCTCGGTGCTGGGCGACGACCTGCGTTGCCTGGCCATGATGCAGCACCACGGTGCGCCGACGCGCTTGCTTGACTTCACCAAGTCGCCCTACGTGGCTGCGTTTTTTGCGTTTGAGCGCACCTTTGGCGACGCCGCCATACACGCACTGAACACCCCGCGTTTGTTCACCTTGGCGCCGCGCTTCAACGCCGCGTTCACGCAAGACCGCATCGACCCGCGGCTACCGGGTAACTTCGAAAGTTATTTTTCATCGAATCAACACCCCTTGGTGTGGTTTGGCGAACCCGATGAAATGGACCGTCGCCTGGTGGCGCAGTCGGGCCTGTTTGTCATGCCCGGCCAGTTGGAAAAACCACTGGACGAGTTGCTACAAGGCTACGACTGCACCGAGCCGCTGATTGAAAAAATCGTGCTCGGCCACAGCCTGCGAAGCCAGGCCATGCACTGGCTCTACCGCATGAACATCACCCAGGCCACGCTCTTTCCTGACCTGGAAGGCTTGGCACGCTCCATCGCCTATGAGTTGGAAGAGGCCTGGCCCTTGCCCGCGCTGGAACAAAAACAATGAGATGGCCCACCTGGGTTGAACGCCTTGCCAGCGCTGCAAAGGCCGCGCAAAACCTCTCGGCTTTTGCCGGCCGCCCGCCGCCGCCGCGGTGACCTGACCGCTGCGCAAACGTTTGAGTTGACTTGATTTTGTTCGAAGCACCGAAGCGTGTGGTTCATCCCCAATTCTGGTGATGTCAAACATGCAGCGCTTATTTATCGTCGCTGCACTCTTTCGATACGACAGGTCAACACCATGCGCTACGTTCCCGCCGTCTTGGCAACTGCATCGCTCTTGGGTGGTTGCGCGAATTGGAATTCCATACACCACGACTTCAAGCCCGACAACGGCGACTCGATGAGCATTGACGCCAAGCAGCGGGTGGTGTTCAGCGTAACGAAGGACTACGGGGGAGAAAAGACGTGGAAGGCGTTTTGCGCCGAACCCAGCCCTGACGCCTTGGCTGCGGTGAGCGCCAGCCTGGGCCTGGATGCTGCTGTTGGCGCCAAAGCACTGGGCGCCGCTTTCGCCAGCAGCGAAAGTGCCGCCAGCATCGGCTTGCGCACCCAGTCCATCA
>JAYVRO010000212.1:0-1924 GCA_043776165.1 Rubrivivax sp.
AAGGGATCGCATGTGCGCCGCCCCGCCGTTCGCACTGAGCTTGTCGAAGTGCCACCGGCGAGTCAGGCCTGCGCGGCCTTGCGAATCTGCTCCAACACATCCTTCGCGCTCACCGGTATCGGCGTGCCCGGCCCGTAAATACCTTTGACGCCAGCAGCGTATAAAAAGTCGTAGTCCTGCTGCGGCACGACACCGCCCACAAAAACGATGATGTCGTCGCCGCCTTGGACTTTGAGCGCTGCGATGATGGCGGGCACCAGGGTCTTGTGCCCTGCGGCCAGCGTACTCACACCCACCGCATGCACGTCGTTTTCAATGGCTTGGCGTGCGCACTCTTCAGGGGTCTGAAAGAGCGGGCCTATGTCGACGTCAAAGCCCAGGTCGGCAAACGCTGTGGCCACCACTTTGGCGCCGCGGTCGTGGCCGTCTTGGCCGAGTTTGGCGATCATCACCCGCGGGCGGCGCCCTTGTTCCTCTGCGAACGCGGCAATCTCGGCTTTGAGTTTTTCCCAACCCTCGGCACTGTCGTACTTGTCAGCGAAAGCGGCTGCATACACACCGGTCACCTTTTGAATGTCGGCGCGGTGGCGCCCGTAAACCTGCTCCAGTGCGCTGCTGACTTCGCCCACCGTGGCGCGCTCGCGCATCGCGTGAATTGTTAATGCAAGCAAGTTGCCGCTGCCATCTTGCGCGGCAGAGGTCAATGCGGCGAGTGCGGCCTGCACTTTGTCAGTGTCGCGTGTGGCTTTGATCTTGGCCAAGAGCGCTATCTGCCCATCACGCACCAACACGTTGTCGACCTCGCGGATCTCAAAAGCATCGGCCTGCGGTGGTTTGTATTTGTTGACACCGACGATCACGTCTTGGCCTGAATCGATGCGCGCTTGTTTTTGCGCCGCGCTGGCTTCAATCTTGAGCTTGGCCCAACCCGAATCAACGGCCTTGGTCATGCCGCCCATGGCGTCCACTTCTTCGATGATGGCCCAGGCCGCGTCGGCCATCTGCTGGGTCAGCGTCTCCATCATGAAGCTGCCCGCCCAGGGGTCGACCACGCTCGTGATGTGCGTTTCTTCTTGCACGATGAGCTGGGTGTTGCGGGCAATCCGCGCGCTGAACTCGGTGGGCAACGCAATGGCTTCGTCGAATGAATTGGTATGCAGACTCTGTGTGCCACCAAACACGGCCGCCATGGCCTCAATCGTGGTGCGCACGATGTTGTTGTAGGGGTCTTGCTCGGTCAGGCTCCAGCCGCTGGTTTGGCAGTGCGTGCGCAGCATCAAACTCTTGGGGCTTTTGGCGTTGAAGCCTTGCATGATGCGCGTCCACAAAAGCCGCGCCGCGCGCATCTTGGCAATCTCCAGATAGAAGTTCATGCCAATCGCCCAGAAGAAGCTCAGGCGCCCGGCAAATGCGTCCACATCCAAGCCTTTGTTGATGGCCGTTTTTACGTACTCTTTGCCATCGGCCAAGGTGAAGGCCAACTCCAGCGCCTGGTTGGCGCCCGCCTCTTGCATGTGATAGCCCGAGATCGAGATGGAATTGAACTTGGGCATGTTCCTGGCCGTGTATTCAATGATGTCGGCGATGATGCGCATCGACGGCTCGGGCGGGTAGATGTAGGTGTTGCGCACCATGAACTCTTTGAGGATGTCGTTCTGGATCGTGCCGCTCAGTTGATCCTGCGCAACGCCCTGCTCCTCGGCCGCCACCACGTAGCCTGCCAGCACGGGCAACACGGCGCCGTTCATGGTCATGCTCACGCTGACCTGGTCCAAAGGGATGGCGTCAAAGAGGATCTTCATGTCCTCCACCGAATCAATCGCCACGCCGGCCTTGCCCACGTCACCCGTCACCCGCGGGTGATCGCTGTCGTAACCGCGGTGCGTGGCCAAGTCAAACGCCACGCTCACACCTTGCCCGCCTG
>JAYVRO010000213.1:0-1912 GCA_043776165.1 Rubrivivax sp.
CGCAATTGCGCCTTCGCATCGTTGACGCCAAACAGCTGAACCCCGAAAGCATCATGCCTGCCATGCACAAACTTCAAGGCCTGCAAAGCGTGGGCCGCGCATGGCGCGACAAGCCGGTGCTCGACGCTCAACAGGTCGAGGATGTGGTGGCTTTTTTGCAGACCCTGCGAGACTGACTACATGAACACACTCAGCCGGCGTGATGGTCTGTTGCTGGGTGTCAAAACCATCGTGGCCACGGCCTGGCTGACCACGCCGCCGCGTGCGCACGCCACCACCGAGGCTCAGGCAGCGGCCATGCGCGCCTTCACCAATGGTCAGACACCGCGCGAAGGACGCGTCAGCCTGGACATTGCGCCGCTGGTGGAAAACGGCAATACCGTGCCCATGACCGTGAGTGTCGTCAGCCCCATGACTGCGGCCGACCATGTGCACAGCATTGCCGTCTTCAACGAACGCAACCCGCAACCCGAGTTGGTGGTGTTTCATCTGGGGCCGCGCGCTGGCCGTGCGGACGTGGCCACCCGCATACGGTTGGCCACGTCGCAGCGTGTGGTGGCGATTGCGCGCATGAACGACGGCAGCTGCTGGATGCATGCCGTGGACGTGATCGTCACGCTGGCCGCGTGCATCGAGGACTGATCGACCATGGCCACGCGCGCGATCATCAACATGCCCCGCACGGTGCGGCGCGGTGACGTTGTTGAGGTTCGCACACTGCTGCAACACCCCATGAACAGCGGCTTTCAAGTCGATTCCGAGGGCCGCAACATCGAACGCAACATCGTGCAGCGGTTCGAGTGCCGCTACAGCGGTGAACTCGTTTTTGTTGCCGAACTGCACCCGGCCATCGCCGCCAATCCCTACATCGCTTTTTACACGGTGGCGACAGCCAGCGGCGAACTCGTCTTCCGCTGGACGGGTGACAAAGGTTTTGTGCATGTTGAAAGCGTGCTGCTCAGCGTCACATGAAACGTTGGCGCGGTCTGGCGCTGTGTTTGAGCGCCCTCATCACGACACCAAGCGTTGATGCACAAACCAACTCCAGGCGCTCGGGGTTCGAGTTCATGTCCAGTGCCATCCAGGCCATGCAAAAAGACGACACGCTGAACCCTGGCATGTTGTGGCTAGCGGAAGGCGAAGAGCTGTGGCGCGCCAACACCGGCGCCACACAACGCGCTTGCCAAAGTTGCCATGGCGACGCGGGCAAGAGCATGGCGGGTGTCGCTGCCCGATACCCAGCCTTTGATGCCACCGCCAAACGACCGCTGACGCTGGCGATGCGAATCCAGCAGTGCCGCAGTCAACACCAGCAGGTGCCTGTATCAGCTTCTCGTCCGGCCGACCTGTTGGCTCTGGAGACCTTCGTGGCGCACCAGTCACGCGGCCTGCCCATGGCGCCGCCTTCGGATCCGCGCTTGGCAGCGGATCGCGCGTGGGGCCGACAACTCTTCACGCAGCGGTTTGGTCAGCTCGACATGTCCTGCGCACACTGCCATGACGACTTGGCGGGCAAGCGCCTGGGCGGCAGCACCATCCCGCAAGGCCACGCCACGGGTTATCCGCAATACCGACTGGAGTGGCAGGCTGTGGGCAACTTGCCCAGGCGGTTGCGCGCTTGCATGAGCGGTGTTCGTGCCGAGCCTTTTGCTGCTGGCGCCAAGGAATGGGTGGCGCTGGAGCTCTACCTGGCCCAACGCGCCGCCGGCATGCCCATCGAAACCCCGGCGGTACGACCTTGAAAAGCCCAGGAACGCCATGATCAACGTTTCAGATGACTCACGCGAATTGATGCAGACAAAGGTCTGGCTGGAACGTGCCGTGATCGGCCTGAACCTCTGCCCTTTTGCCAAAGCCGTGCACCTCAGAGCGCAGATACGCTGGGTGCTCTGCCCCGCCACTTCGGCGAAAG
>JAYVRO010000214.1:0-6111 GCA_043776165.1 Rubrivivax sp.
GCCCAGCCGCTGGTGTCATCGCGAACGGTCCAGCCTTGCTGGATCGCCACCTGATCGCTGTGCGATAGCAAAAAAGGTGGCAGATCGACCGTCTTGTAACGCGCCTGCGCCGCCGTGGTCGGCTGCACCAAGGGCCCGGTGTTGGCAATGAACGCCAAGCGCTGCTGCTGGTAAAGCGGGACCAGGGGCGCCAGGTTGGCGTGCAATCCAAAGGTATGACCTGCTGCTGACCCTGGCAGCGCTGCCAGACTGCTTTTGGCCAAGGCCAAATTGCTGCGCGCGGTTTGGTAGTCGCCGTACATGGCGTCGGTGGGCACGATCAGGTTGTGGCCGTCGCAGCCACCGTTGAGAAACACCACGACCAGTGCGCGGTAGTCCTCGCCGGCGGCTTGGCCGCGGGTGCTCAAGCCCAGCAAGGTGCTGCCACCAGCGATGCTGGCAGCGCAGGCGCCGCCACGAATGAGCGTTCGGCGGTTGATCATTTGATAACTCCGTAGGCAGGCATGGCGAGGGCAAATGCCAGCATGCGCATGGCCCCTTCACTGGCGTCGCTCCAGCGGCCCGCTGCGATCAGTTGCTCTACTGTCGTGCGCACCGTGGGTGGCATGGCACCGCGAAAGAAACGCGCCGCCACCAGGTCGATGAAGACTTTGGGCGACGTGGCATAAGCTTGAACAAACTCGTCCGCCTTGCATCCGGCCTGGGTGAAGGCAAGCATCGAGTTTTGCGCTGTAGTGCGGTTCCAACGCAGGCCATTCAACTCAGACAAGCGCGTTGTGAGTTCGCTGGCGTTGACCAGGCGCTGCTCTGGCGCGAGCAAGTTGCTGCCAGCAGCACGGTCGGTCGGCGCATAAAAACCGAACACACTCTCAGCCAACAAGAGTCGTTGGTTCCACAAACCATAAACCTCGCCGCTGGCATCAAG
This sequence comes from Rubrivivax sp., assembly GCA_043776165.1. Lineage (GTDB taxonomy): Bacteria > Pseudomonadota > Gammaproteobacteria > Burkholderiales > Burkholderiaceae_C > Rubrivivax. Next base: position 926 of record JAYVRO010000214.1, read on the forward strand.
CGAAAATCCGGGGCAGCCCAGACCACGAAAACTGCCCGTGCGGTGCAACATGGGTTCTTTGAACTTGCCGTCTTTATTGGATGCTGTGCCGGGGTTGTCTCCGCGACGGGCCTCGACGTCGAGCAAGATGGCCTTGACAACGGCCTTCATGTCGCCCACCACACCACTGCCGTTGTTGCGGAACACCGCAGCAATGCGGCCCACGTAGGCGGGCGAAGGGTCGCTGGCCACCAAATGCTGAATGAGTCGCAGGCTGATGAACGGCGCCATGTTGGCATGCGTTTGCAGCATGGCCACCACGTCGTTCAGGTCACTCTGCGCGCTCTGGCCGGCTGGCAAGACGCGACCCAACACCACCTTGCGGCCAGCGTCGCGGTGCGGCGGCCAGGTGCTTTGCACCACGGGCTTGGCCCAGTTGCCCCAATTGCGCTGCGCTCGGCCACTGGGCACAGGGTCATAGTTCCAGCCAGTGAGCGCACGCGCCAACTCTTCCACGTCGGCTTGCGTGTAACTCTCGATGAAGCGCCCCCGGCTGTCACGCTGCGGCGTGCCGTCTGCACCCAGCTTCACCACACCGATAGAGAAAAGTTGCAAAAGCTCGCGGGCGTAGTTTTCGTTGGGCGCGCATTGGGGACACTCGGCGCTTTTGGGTCGGTTTTGTTCGTTGTCCAAAAAGTGCGTCATGAAGGGGTTGCGGGTGACTTGATTGAGCAAGTCGCCATAACCACCAAATGCTTGCCGGTAAAGCAGATTGACCCAGTGCAAATTGCCTGGCGGCGTATCACCTTTGCTGCGCGCCACAACGATGAAGTTATTCAACGACCACATCATTCGCCAGCGCAATTGATCGGGCGCTGACAGTGCCGCGCGCATGAATTGGGTGTCCAGGTCAAACCAGATGCGCGGCGGAATCATTTGCAAATTGCTGAGTGCGTGAGCCTCTTCGGCCACGCTGGGGTCCAGCGCCACCAACGGCAGCGCCAGTTGCTCGTCAATCCATTTCTCAAACCCTTTGGCTTGCAGCTCGGCCACGAGTGCAGGCGTGGCGCCGAAAGTGGCTTGTTCGGCAAAACGCGAGGCGGCGTAAAAGCTCACCTTGGGCGCCGCAGAAAGTGGGGCGACCTGGCCCGCAGATTTCAGGGAATCAGGGGCTGTCGCGACCGCCGCATCAGATTGACCGCCTCCGCAACCCGCCAGATGCAGGTGCAAAAAAACCGCTGCAGCGATCAGCACCGCGCGACCAACAGAGAATTTTTGATGACGCAGTGGCGGCACCGGCGAGCAAGGATTAGGCATCACGCAAATTTATCGGCAGTGCGCCCCTCAGTCAATCATCCAAATGCATCCGAGTTCGCCCAAACGGGCGATGAGCCCAGTTCCTTACGCAGCCTTGTGGAGTGCCAGGGCTAAGCCTGCCGGTATTCGGGCACCACAGCGCGCAGATATTCGCGCACCGTGGCGTCGTCAACGGGTTCGCCTTGTGTGCTGGTGTGCAACCAATCGAGCAGCTCGCTCGGTGATTGGTCGTCTTGCAAGCGCGCCACGCGCAGGCGGCTGATGGGCGTGGGCACGGTGGTTTCGGTGTCGTTCAACAGTTCCTCAAAGAGCTTCTCGCCCGGGCGCAACCCTGTGAAAACGATGGGGATTTCTTCCAGCGTGTGGCCAGCCATGTGGATGAGGTCGCGCGCCAAGTCGACGATCCTCACGGGCTCGCCCATGTCCAGTACCAGCACCTGACCACTTTCGCCAATGGCGGCCGCTTGCAGCACCAAACGCGCGGCTTCAGGAATGGTCATGAAGTAGCGAATGATGTCGGGATGGGTGACCGTGACGGGCCCACCCTTGGCGATCTGCTCCTTGAACTTCGGGATCACGCTGCCACTGCTGCCCAAAACATTGCCAAAGCGCACGGCCATGAACCGCGTTGGGGGGTGCTGCATGGCCAGCGCCGAGAGCAGCCTTTCGGCGGCGCGCTTGGTTGCACCCATGACATTGGTCGGATTGACGGCCTTGTCGGTGCTGATGAGCACAAATCGTTCTGCCCCTGCTCGGGCTGCGGCCTGCGCCGCCAGAAACGTTCCCAGCGTGTTGTTGCGCAGCGCCGCCCAGGCATTGTGTTCTTCCATCAAGGGCACATGTTTGTAGGCGGCTGCATGGAACACGACCTGAGGCGGCCAAGCCTGCATCACGCGTTGCAATTGAGCCGCGTCTTTCACATCGCCCACCAAGCGCACCAAGGGCAAGTGCGGAAAGACCTCGCCCAGTTCTTGTTCGATGCGGTAAAGGTTGAACTCGTTTTGTTCGAAGAGCACCAGGCGCGCAGGCGCAAAGCGCGCCAGTTGACGGCACAGCTCGCTGCCAATGCTTCCGCCAGCCCCTGTCACCAGGATGGTCTTGCCCGCCAGCGTGTGGCCAATGCCGGCGAGGTCGAGTTGCACCGGCTCACGGCCGAGCAAGTCATCGGGCTCGATCTCGCGCAGCCGCTCGATGCGGCTCTTGCCCGCACGCAGCTCGTCGACCGTGGGCACGGTGAGCACATGCAAGCCCGTGCCACCTGCCAGCTCCAGCGCACGGCGGCGCTGCGCGGGGCTGGCGCCGGGCAAGGCAATGACGATGTGCGTGGCGCCCCCGCGCAGCGCGGCGTCGCGCACGGCTGCCAAGTCCCCCAGCACTGGCACGCCCGAGATGCGCGCGCGGCGCTTGGCCGGGTCGTCGTCAAACAAACCCAGCACCACCCAGCCTTGTTCGTGGATGCCCGACAAGAGCAGCCGCGCCGCCGCACCGGCGCCCATCACCAAGGCGCGCCGCGGCTCAGTGGCGTGGCCATTGATGCGCGAGCGCACCTGCTCATAAAACATGCGGTACGCAATGCGCACCATGCACACGGCCATCAGCGCCACCACGGGGTGCAGTGCCAGCACGGCGCGCGGCACTTTGACGAGGCCCAGCCCCATCACGGCCATGGCAGCCACCAAGCCTGCCGCCATACACGCCCATGTCAAACGTTTAACTTCACCAAAGCCCGAAAAACGCCACATGCTCTGCGGCACTTTCATCAGCACAAAGGCCAGCAGATAGAGCGTGATGACGCCGCACATCACCCACAGGTCGTAAGCAGGCCGCGCGCTGATCCAACGCTCAAACCCCAATCGGAAAAGGTAGGTGATGTTCCAGGCCAGCGCGATGACCAGTGCGTCGGCCACCAGCGACAGCGGCTCGCGGTGCACGCGCCATCGCGCCATCGCGGCGTCGATACGCCGCCACAGGGTTGCGGCGGTGGTCATGCGTTCGCCCCCTTGCGATGGGCCATGCCGACTCGTCGCCAGCTCAGCATGCGGTGGTCGGCCTGGGCGTAGCTTTCGTCGCCCCCCCACACCACCGTGGGCGGCGCAATGCGCACGTTGGTTTTGCCCGCGACTTTGCGCCAGTGGCGTGCGGCGTCAGGCCAATCACTGGCCGCTGTGGCGCCTGACTTGATTTCAACCGGGTGCAACAAACCAGCGTGTTCAAAGACCAGGTCAATTTCCAAACCGTGGTTGTCGCGCCAGAAAAAAAGGTCGGCGGGCAGGCCTTGATTGAACCGGTGCTTGAGCACTTCAGCAACGACCCAGGTTTCAAACACGGCGCCGCGCGCAGCGTGGGTTTGCAACTCGTCGGATGAACCAATGCGCAACAACCAGCAAAGCAAACCGCTGTCCAAAAAATACAGCTTGGGCGCTTTCACCAAACGCTTGCCAAAGTTGCGGTGGTACGGCGGCAACAGCGTCACCAAGTGGCTGGCTTGCAACACCGTGAGCCACTGGCGCGCCGTGGGTTGAGTGATACCGCAGTCAGCCGCCAAGCTGTTGAGGTTGAGCAACTGGCCACTGCGTGCAGCGCACATGGCGACAAAAGTTTGAAAGCTGAGCAAGTTGCTGACGTTGAGCATCTGGCGCACGTCGCGCTCGATGTAAGTGCTCATGTAAGCCGCAAACCAGTGGCCGGGTTGCACCTCGCGCCGCTCGGTGTGCATCACCGGGTACGCGCCGCGCCAGAGCGTCTGCATCAAGTCGGTCTGCGGCCGCGCGGCCATTTCCGGCTGCGACAGCGCCAACAAGGTGAGCATCCCCACCCGACCCGCCAGCGTCTGCGTGATGCCATGCATCAAGCCAAATTGCTGCGAGCCCGTGAGCACAAAGCGCCCCATGTGGCGGGCCTCGTCGGCCACGCCCAGCAGGTAGCACATCAATTGCGGCGCGCGTTGCACCTCGTCGAAGATGGCGCCATCGGCGTAGCGGCGCAAGAAACTGCGCGCGTCAACTTGTGCGGCTTGGCGCGTGTCCGGGTCCTCGAGATTGACATAGGGCAGATGCGGGAATGTCGACCGCGCCAAGGTCGTCTTGCCCGACTGCCGCGGCCCCGTGATGGCCAGCACGGGAAACCCCCGCGCCAGGGCACCCAGCGTCGCTTGTGCATCGCGATGGAGCATGGTTTGTACAGAATCAAAGTTTGATTTTGAAATTGTACAAGAGGACTACAACCTCTCAGCGCCCAGCCAGCAGCACCCGCACAGTGCGCAGCAACACACACAAGTCGGTCCACAGGGTGGCATGCGCGGCGTAGTCGGCGGCGGCTTGCAGCTTGCGCGGCAGGATGACCTCGATGTATTCGCGTTCGGGGTCGGCGGCACGGGCCAAGAGTTCGACTTCGTTGATGAAGTCAAGCGACGACGGATCGGTGATGCCGGGGCGCACCGACAGCACGGTGTCACGTAATGTCAAAGGGTAATGAGCGACCCAGCGCGGCACTTCAGGGCGCGGCCCCACCAGGCTCATGTCGCCCCAGAGCACGTCGACGAGCTGTGGCAGCTCGTCAAGCTTGGTGCGGCGCAGCCACCGGCCCACGCGAGTGATGCGCGCGTCGTCACCAACGGTCAGCGGCAAACCCAGCGCAGGCGCGTCCACCACCATGGTGCGGAACTTGTGGATGCGAAAAACGCGACCGAAACGACCCACACGTTCTTGGCGAAACATCACCGGGCCGGGCGAGTCCAAGCGCACGCACAAGGCCACGGCGGCCAGCAAGGGCCAGAGCAAGGCCAGCGCAAGCGCAGCAACGGTGAAGTCAAAGAGCCGCTTGGCCACAGATCGCCGTCAACTTGCTGCAAACAATCGGGCAATGTCAACCAAGCAACGTCAACCGAGTGA
>JAYVRO010000215.1:0-6110 GCA_043776165.1 Rubrivivax sp.
GCCCTGGCCTTGGGCAAACAATTTGGCTTCCCCGACCCCTGGTCCACATCAACCACCTACGTCAAACGTTACGGTGACGCGCGCCTGAACCAATTTGACGGCGCCGAGATGATCGCGCAGCGGTGGGGCCTGAGCCGCGAGGCCATGGAGGTCTACGGCCTGGAGAGCAACGAGCGCGCCCTGCGGGCCATCGCCGAGGGCCGGTTCGATCGCGAAGTAGCGCCTTTCAACGGCCTGGCCATGGACGAGACCGCACGCAAGAGCACGCTCGAGAAGATGGCCAGCTTGAAACCCATCATCGAAGGCGGGCGGCTCACGGCGGGCACGTCCAGCCAAATGTCAGATGCCGCCAGTGCGGTGCTCGTGGTTTCAGAGGCCGCGCTCAAGCGCTACAACCTGAAACCCCGTGCGCGCATCGTGCACATGAGCGTGCGCGGCGAAGACCCGGTGATCATGCTCACGGCGCCCATCTCAGCCACGCGCCATGCTTTGAAGAAGAGCGGCATGAAGCTACAAGACATCGATTTGGTCGAGATCAACGAAGCTTTTGCCTCCGTGGCCATGGCTTGGCTCAAAGACATGGATTACCCGCACGCCAAAACCAACGTCAACGGTGGCGCCATTGCCCTGGGCCACCCCATCGGCGCCACCGGCACCAAGCTGATGACCACGCTCTTGCACGAGCTGGAGCGCACCGGTGGCCGCTACGGTTTGCAGACCATGTGCGAAGGCGGCGGCCTGGCCAACGTGACCATCATCGAGCGGCTCTGAGCACCGCTGCCGTGCAAAGCGATGCTTGGCAAGACGCCTGGCAGCCCTTGATAGACGCCATCGCACACGGCACGGCCAACGTTTCAGCTGAGCAAGACACGGCCCCCTGGGGGCCTGACGTGGTGGAAGCCGGTGCCATTCGTCGTTGGCTTGACGCACTGGAATTTGATTGCCCGCTGCACACCGACCGCAGCGCTGCGCTGGCCCAGGGTTTTGCCGACATCATTGCCCCGGCCACCAGCTTGTCGGCCTTCACCACCGGCGCGCTACGCCGGGTTGGCGAGCGCCTCTTCACCAGCGCCGAGCGCAACGCCCAGCCGCCCGTGCATGCACTGCGCCCGCCGCTGCCGCACATGGCGCCGCACGTGCCGGGCTACTTCGCCACCGACATGGAATTTGACTACCTGCGCCCTGTGGCCGTGGGCGAACGCTTGCGCCGGCGCACACCACAGGTAGTGGCCTGCGTGCCCAAACAAACCAAGGTCGGACGCGGCGCTTTCATCACCTTTGAAGCGCTCACCGAATCGTCGCTGGGTGACGTGGTGCTGCGCTCGCGTTACAGCCTGTTTTGCTACGAGCCACACCCTGCGCCATGAGCGAAACAACGACACCTCGCCGTTTTGAGGACATAGTGTCGGGTGAAACGTTAACACCCATGGCCTTTCCCCTCACCGTCTACCGCCTGGTGGTGGCGGCTGGCGGCAACCGCGACTTCAACGCCATCCACCACAACAGCGAATTTGCGCAGGCCAGCGGTGCGCCCGAGATGTACGCCAACAACCAGATCTTGCAGGGCATGTGGGAACGTGTGGTGCGTCGCTACATCGGCCTGGGTGGCCGCATCCACAGCCTGCGCGGTTTCCGCATGCACCGCTTCAACTGCGTAGGCGACACCGTGACGGTGCACGGCGAAGTGCAACGCAAGTGGGTTGACGCGGGCGTGAACTATGTCGAGATCACGTTGTGGTCCAGCAACCGCGACGGTGTGTCGGTCGGGCCCGGCAGCATGGTCGTGAGCCTGCCGCAGAGCTTGTCCGCAGCAGGCCCTGACACCGCGACACGCTGACCGCCCCTGCGGCCATTGCTTACTGGGTTTGTGCCCAGAGACGAAGCAAGGCCGAGCGCAGAAAATTTCCGCCTGCGCGCGCCAGGGGGCGCGGCGCCCAACATCGCAGGAGTGACCATGACTTTGTTGAAGACTTTGCTCGGCCTGAGCTTGGCCGCAGTGGCGCTGTTCGCCAGTGCACAAAACATCTCCATCGCCACGGGTGGCACCGGCGGCGTGTACTACCCGCTGGGCGGTGGCATGGCGGCGGTGCTGAGCAAACATGTGCCCGGCATGCAGGCCACGGCTGAAGTCACCGGCGGTTCGGTGGACAACCTCAAACTCATTGGTACAGGCAAGCCCTACATCGGCTTGGTGATGACCGACGCGAGCCAAGACGCCTACCGCGGCGAAGACAAATTCAAAGGCAACAAAGTGCCGTTGAAGACCTTGATGGTGCTTTACCCCAACCGCATGCATGTTGTCAGCGTTGAAGGCCGCGGCGTGACCAAGATGGCCGACCTCAAAGGCAAGCGCGTGTCCACCGGCTCCCCCGGCAGCGCCACTGAGGTGATGGCTTTTCGCCTGATAGAAGCGGCTGGCCTGGACAAAGACAAAGACCTGAAGCGCGAGCGGCTGGGCGCGGCTGAATCGGTCAACGCCATGAAAGACGGCAAGATCGACGCCTTCTTCTGGGTCGGTGGTTTGCCCACCGCCGCCGTCACCGACTTGGCCAACACACCGGGCACCAAGATCAAGTTGGTGGACCACGCCGAAGCCGTGGCGGCCATGAACAAGAAGTACGGCAACCTGTACATCGAAGACGTCATCGGCAAAGACGTCTACAAAGGCATGGACAGCGACAACAAACAAGCCACGGTGATGAACATCTTGGTCTCGCACGAGAGCATGGACGATAAAACGGCCTACAACATCGTGAAGACCATTTTTGACAAACGAGATGACCTGATCGCCGTGCACAAAGAGGCCATGAACATTCGCCTTGAAAGCCAGAAGACCAACGCCTCACCGATCCCCTTCCACCCCGGTGCGCTGAAGTACTTTGCTGAGAAGGGCGTGAAGCTGAACTGATCGATCACGATGAGCGCACCCGTCAACGCAAACATCAGTCCGATCCCGCCCGCAGCGGGTGAGGCCGTCAGCGCCGAGGCCCTGAGCAAGGCCGAAGAATTCATCGAGGCCGAAGAAGGTGCGTCCAACAAACTCAAAGGCGTGTTAGGCGCCTTTGTGGTGGTGGTGGCGTTTGTGATGTCGGTATTCCACCTGTACACGGCCTACGGCATCGTGGCCACACAAACCCTGCGCCCGGTGCACGTGGGCTTTGTGCTGTTCTTGTGTTTTTTGGTCTTCCCGGTGTCGGCCACATACCGCCACCGCGTGATGTGGTGGGACTGGGTGTGTGCGGCCATGTCCATCGCCATCGTGGTCTACCTGCTGCAAGGCGGTGACGACTTCACCGACCGCAACACCACGCCCGAAATGTGGGACGTGGTTTTTGGTCTCGCGCTCATCGCCTTGGTGTTGGAAGCCATGCGCCGCAGTGCCGGTTGGATCATGCCCGTCATCACCCTGGCCTTCATGGCCTACGCGCTGTTTGGGCCCCACTTGCCCGCGCCGTGGACGCACAAGGGCTACGACCTGGCGCGCCTCGTGGGCGTGTTGTACATGACGTTGGAAGGCATCTACGGCGTGGCCATCGATGTGTCGTCATCCCTCATCATTTTGTTCACCATCTTTGGCGCGTTTTTGCAGTATTCGGGTGCAGGCAAGTTCTACATCGACTTCTCTTTTTCAGCCATGGGCGGCAAGCCCACGGGCGCTGGCCGCACTGTGGTGCTCGCCTCGTTTTTACTGGGCGGCCCTTCGGGTTCCGGCGTGGCCACGACGGTGACATTGGGCGCTGTGGCCTACCCCATGTTGGCCAAGGCGGGTTACGAAAAAAATGCTGCCGGTGGCTTGCTGGCGGCGGGCGGCCTGGGCGCCATCATCTCGCCGCCGGTGCTGGGTGCGGCCGCGTTTTTGATCGCTGAATTTTTGAAGATCAGCTATCTCGACGTGCTCTTGATGGCCTGCATCCCCACCCTGCTGTACTACTTGGCGCTGTTCCTGATGGTGGAGCTTGACGCACGCAAATACGGCATGGGCCAAACGGTGATTGAGAAGGCCGACACGGTATGGAACCTCACGCGCAAGTACTGGTTTCACTTTCTGTCGCTGGTCTCGATCGTGGTCTTCATGCTTGTCGGCTTTTCGCCCGTGATGTCGGTGTTTTGCGCCACCATCGTGTCCTTCCTCACCAGCTTTTTACGCCGCGACACAGCTCTCTTGAGCTACGACCTGTTTCAAGGCAAAGGCGACTGGAAGAAGAACCTCTTTGGCTCACCTTTTGTGAAGGCCATGGAAGGTGGCTCGATCGGCGTGCTCAACGTCGCCGCCACCTGCGCGGGCGCGGGCATCATCGTGGGCGTCGTCACGCTCACGGGCCTGGGGCTGAAGTTCAGCTCCATCGTGATTGACTACGCGGCGGGCTCGCTCTTGCTCACCGCGCTGTTCACGTCACTGGTCGTGTGGATTGTTGGTTTGGCCGTGCCCGTCACAGCCAGCTACATCATCTGCGCCGTGATCGCCGCGCCCGCACTCACCAAACTCGGAGTGCCCGACTTTGCAGCGCACATGTTCATTTTTTACTACGCCGTGTTGTCCGAGGTCTCGCCGCCCACGGCCTTGTCGCCCTTTGCGGCGGCCGCCATCACCGGCGGCGATCCTTACAAGACCACCATGCAGTGCTGGAAGTACACGGTGCCCGCGTTCTTGTTGCCCTTCATGTTTGTGCTCGACCCTGCTGGCCAAGGCTTGTTGTTGATGGGTTCCACCAAGGCGCTAGCGAATGCTGATTGGTGGTCCATCGCGCAGGTGAGCCTGACGGCTGCGGCGGGCATTGCGGCCATCGCGGCGGGTTTTCAAGGCTGGGCTTTGTTGAAGACAACCCGGCTTGAGCGCTGGATGTTCATCGTGGCCGGTTTTGCCCTGGTCTACCCCGGTTGGGTGGCTGACCTGGTGGGTTTTGGCCTGTTTGCGCTGGCCCTGGGCTCGCAGTTTGTGCGGCGCAAGCGTGGGCAAGCCGCTGCACCTGTACCAAGCTGATCGCTGCACCTTAACTTTTGAGCTCATGACCACTTTTGATGCCAACGCCAGCGGCGTTTACCTCATCACCGTCACGCCATTTACCGACTCTGGCGCAGTGGACTTGCCCAGCACCGACCGCATGGTCGACTTCTGTCTGGACGCCGGCGTCACGGGCCTCACGGTGCTGGGCATCATGGGCGAAGCGCCCAAGCTGACAGCCGACGAATCACGCCTCTTCGTCAAGCAAGTGTTGGGCCGTGTGGCTGGCCGTGTGCCCGTGGTGGTGGGCGCCAGCGCCGCCGGTTTTGCGGCCATGAAAGAGCTAACCTTTGACGTGATTAACTTGGGCGCAGCCGGTGTGATGGTGGCGCCACCGCCCACGGTGCGCACCGATGACCAGATCGCCGCCTACTTTGACGGCGTGCAAGAGACCCTCACCACGTCGACCAGCCAAGTGCCCTGGGTGCTGCAAGACCACCCCGTGGCCACAGGCGTGCAAATGTCTGCCGGGGTCATCCAGCGCATCATCAACGCCGCCGCAAGCTGCGTCATGCTCAAACACGAAGACTGCCCCGGGTTGGCCAAACTTTCCACCTTGCGCAACGCCATGACGGCAGGCTCATTGCGCCGGGTGTCGGTGTTAACAGGCAACGGTGGTGGCCTGTTTTTGCCCGAAGAACTGGTGCGTGGTGCCGACGGTGCCATGACCGGTTTTGCCTACCCCGAGATGATGGTCGATGTGTGCCGCGCCCACGCTTCGGGTCATGTCGAACGTGCTTTCGATCTCTTTGACGCGTACCTGCCGCTGGCCCGCTACGAGCAACAAAGCGGCATTGGTTTGGCCGTGCGCAAACACATCCTGGCGCAGCGCGGCGTCATCGCTTCAGCCTTCATCCGCAAGCCGGGGCCCAAGTTGGCTGCGGCCGATGTGGCTGACATCGAGCGGCTCACAGCGCGGCAAACGCGGCGCCTGGCCGCCTTAGCCTGAACTCGACCGAACTTGGCTGAAATTGGCTGCACCTGTCCCATGCCCAACACGATCACACCATGAGCAACACCCTTCTTGCACCTCTGGACGCCAGCGTCATTGCCACGCTGTCACAGATCACCACCGCCACATTGACCACCGTGTTGCTCAAAAAGGGCC
>JAYVRO010000216.1:0-1904 GCA_043776165.1 Rubrivivax sp.
TTTGCCGACGTCTACAAATACGTGGCCGAGCCGCGCAGCATGCGGCTCACACCGGCACAGATGTTGGACGACGCTTACCTGAGCGAGCGCGCCAAGCTCATCGATCCCCGGCGCGCGCAAAACTTTGGTCCCGGCCATCCGCCCAAGGGCGGCACCATCTACCTCACGGCAGCCGATGAGAGCGGCATGATGGTGAGCTTCATCCAAAGCAACTACATGGGTTTTGGCTCAGGCGTGGTGGTGCCCGGTTACGGCGTGAGCCTGCAAAACCGAGGCCATGGTTTCACCCTTGACGCCAGCAGCGACAACCTGGTTGGCCCGGGCAAGCGCCCCTTCCAAACCATCATCCCCGCCTTCCTGATGAAAGACGGCCGGCCGCAAATGAGCTTTGGCGTGATGGGTGGTGACATGCAGCCGCAAGGCCACATGCAAACCTTGGTGCGCATGCTCGACTACCAACAACACCCGCAAGCTGCCTGCGACGCGCCGCGCTGGCGCTGGAACGCGGGCATCTTGAATGCCGAAGACGGTTTCAACGCGGCCACCGCGCAAGGTCTGCGCGACTTGGGCCACACCGTGCAGCCCTTCGCAGACAGCTACCAAGACTACGGCGCGGGGCAGTTCATCTGGCGGCTGGGCGACCCGTCTGTTGAAGGTTATGCGGCGGCGAGCGATCCGCGGCGGGACGGGCAGGCGGCTGGGTATTAACTTTTAAGGTAGGTAATTGGCCTACCGTCTCAGCTTCATCTAACGTCGAATGTTGGTTGAATTCAAGCGGGTTGAGATTGGCGCGAGCAAATCAGCGCCCGGCTGGGCGCGCGCGCTTCGTTGCTGGGCCCCGCTGCTGCGCAACGGGGCTGCCCTGCGTTGCTCGCCAGCCAGGGCAAGTTCGACAACTCGCCCCCGAGTATGGGGACTCAGACACGTCGGACTTGGCGCGCCAGCGCGCCTCTGTGCCGTCGAGCAGCGCAGTGGGTCGGGGTCGGGCCGCTCGCGGCCCAAGTCCAACCTGTCTGAGGCCCGTACTCGGGCCGAGTTGTTGGACTTGCCCCGACCCGTGAGCAGCGCAGGGCACCCGTTGCGCAGCAACGGGCGGCACAGCGAAGCGCTGGCAGCGTTGCCCACCTCCCCGCGCGCGCCACACCTTGCATGCGCATGGTTTTCATGAGCCTTCACACATTGACACTCGCGCCCAATGCACATCTCACCAGCGGCCTGCTGCTGGCGGCCTTTGGCGCCATCGGCTTCTCCGGCAAAGCCATCATCGTCAAACTGGCCTACCGCCATGGTGTTGACGCCGTCACGCTCCTGATGTTGCGTATGCTCTTGGCACTGCCGCTCTTTGTGCTGATGGCTTGGTGGGCAGGGCGTGGGCGACCAGCCTTAACGTTTCGAGATAAGTGGATGGTTTTGGCGCTCGGGTTTTGCGGCTATTACTTGGCGAGCTTTCTCGACTTTGCGGGCCTGCAGTTCATCAGCGCGAGCCTCGAACGGTTGATCCTGTACCTGAACCCCACGCTGGTGTTGGTGTTGTCGATGTTGCTCTTCAAACGCCGGGCCAAAGCTCGGCAATGGCTGGCGCTTACGGTGAGCTACTGCGGTGTGCTGGTCGTCTTTGGCCACGAGCTGAGTTTTGCTGGGGCCAACACGGGGCTGGGCGCGATCTTGGTGTTTGGCAGCGCTGCCGTCTATGCCGTCTACCTGGTCTACAGCGGACAAGAAGTGCAGCGTTTGGGGGCTGCGCGCTTGACGGGGTTGGCCAGCTCGGTGGCCTGTTTTTTTTGCATAGCGCAGTTCTTGTTGTTGCGCCCTCTGGCTGCGGCCGATGTGGGTACCACCGTGTGGTGGTTGTCGGTTCTGAACGCCACGGTGTGCACCGTGGCGCCGGTGCTGATGGTGATGAT
>JAYVRO010000217.1:0-6091 GCA_043776165.1 Rubrivivax sp.
CAGACCACCACAATCGCCGCATCACTCCAAAGCCCACCATGCTGTATCTCGTGCTCAAACTCGTTCACCTGCTGTGTGTCATCACCTGGGTAGGTGGCATGGTGTTTGCGCAATTTTTCTTGCGGCCATCGATAGGGACCTTGGCGCCGCCGCAGCGCCTGGTGTTGATGCGAGACGTGCTGGGCCGGTTTTTTGCCGCTGTGTTGGTTGCCTCACTTCTAACGTTAGCAAGCGGCGCTTGGATGCTGATGCTGGCCATGCAACCCGCCACCGTTGGCACAACCGGCGCAGCCTTTCACATGCCACTGGCCTGGACCGTGATGGCCAGCCTTGGTGTGCTGATGGTGGCCATCTTTGGTCACATTCGATTTGTGTTGAATGCCCGGCTGGTGCGCGCCGTGGCGGCTCAGAACTGGCCTGCAGGCGGGGCGGTGATGGCGCAAGTACGGTTGTGGGTCAGCGTGAACCTGGGCCTGGGGTTGGCCATCATTGCAGTTTTGAGGTTAGCGGCTTGAGGCACGGTCCGATCGCAGCCAGCGCCAAGCCATGATGGCCAGCGCGGCGGCGCAGAAAACCGCACCGGCATAAAACGTGGCCGCTGCGCCCTGTGTGTCCCACAGCCAACCCGCCAACACGCTGGCCAGCAGAAGGCTCAAGCCGCTCATCAGGTTGAAAAAACCAAAGGCCGTGCCGCGCAGATCAGCCGGTGCCGTGTTGGCCACCATGGCCGCAAGAACCCCTTGTGTCATGGCCATGTGCAGACCCCACAAAGCCAGGCCGACGACAAGGCCAGGCCAACCCGTGGCGCGTGCCAGTGTCATGTCAGCCGTTAACAGCACCAACAAGCCTCCGGCCAACAGCCAACGTGGGTTGATGGCGTCCGACCATCGGCCCATGGGGTAAGCGGCCAAGCCATAAACCGCGCTCATGCCCACCAGCACCAGCGGCGTGTAAGCCAGCGGCAAACCGGCCTGGGCAAAACGCAGCACGAGGAAGGCTTCTGAAAAGCGTGCCAGCGTAAATACTGCGCCCAGCAGGACCACACCCCAAAAAGCGCGGGGCAAGCGGCGCAGGTTGGCTGTGAGCAGCGGGTTGACGGGCTCCCCCACAACGCGGCGGTCTGGCGGCTCTTTCACGCCCACGAGCAGCACCACCACGGCCAGTGCACCCGGCAGCACGGCCACCCAGAACACGGCGCGAAAGTCGTTGGCCCACACCAGCATCAAGGCCACCGCCAGCAGCGGGCCAACCGCAGCGCCCACACTGTCTAACGATTGACGCAAGCCAAACGCCGCGCCGCGAATGGAAGGCGGGGTGACATCAGCAATCAAGGCGTCGCGCGGCGCGCCGCGCAGGCCTTTGCCAATGCGGTCGATGATGCGTGCGGTGAACAGCACATCCACGCTGCTGGCCAAGGCGAAGATCGGCTTGGCAACGGCCCCCAAGCCGTAACCCCAAAGCGCCAGGGGCTTGCGCTTGCCAAAGTAGTCCGACAACACGCCAGAAAAAACCTTGACGATGAGCGCTGTGGCTTCGGCCACGCCTTCAATCAGGCCCACCACCAAACCGCTGGCGCCCATCACAGTGACCAAAAAAACAGGCAACAAGCTGTGGATCAACTCCGATGACAGATCCATCAGCAGGCTGACAAAACCCAGCACCCACACGGTCTTGGGGATCGCAGGGCGCTTGCCGTCTGGCGGGGGGGGCGGCATGGGTGGGCTGGCAGACATGGCACTTGCAGTATCACCCTGCGCCGCTCGCGGCGTGACAATGCGAGCCATGCTCAGTACTGCGACGCCCGGCCCCACGGCGGCTCTCAAATATCGCCCTGCACGCCCCAGCGTCAGCGTGGTCGTGCCGGCCTTCAATGAAGCGGCCAACTTGCCCACCTTGCTACGCGAACTCACCACCGCACTGCGCAGCCACACCGAGCAATGGGAGGTCATCGTCGTGGACGACGGCAGTCGCGACGCCACACCGGTTGTCATGCAAGCTTGGCTCGCATCGCCCGGCGTGCGCTACCTGCGCTTGTCGCGCAACTTCGGCAAAGAATGCGCTTTGACAGCGGGCATCGACCATGCTGCTGGTCAGCTGGTTGTGTTGATGGACGCCGACGGTCAGCACCCACCGGCCCTGATCGCGCAGATGCTCGAGGTGTGGCGCGCTGGCGCCGACATGGTTTGCGCCACGCGTCACACGCGGGCCGATGAGACCTGGGGCAAGCGCCTGGGCACCATGCTCTTTTACCGTCTGGCCAACGCGGGGTCGCCGGTGAAGATCCCCGTGGACGCCGGTGACTTTCGTTTGATGGACCGCTGTGTGGTCGATGCCTTGAAGAGCCTGCCCGAACGCAATCGCTTCATGAAGGGCCTGTACGCCTGGGTGGGCTTCGACACGCAGTTCATCCACTATTCGCCGCGCGAACGCGAATCGGGCCAAAGCAGCTTTTCATTCAGCCGCCTGGCACGTTTGGCTTTCACCGGCATCACGTCCTTCAGCAACACGCCCTTGCGCGTGTGGAGCGGCCTGGGCGCCGTCATCGCCCTGTGCGCCATGGCCTATGGCGTGTGGATCATCTGCGAGCACTTCATGTGGGGCAACCCTGTGGCGGGTTGGCCGACGCTGGTCACGAGTCTGATGTTCTTCAGTGGCGTGCAATTGCTCAGTATTGGCATCTTGGGCGAATACGTGGGGCGCATCTTTGACGAAGTGAAGCAGCGGCCCATCTACGTGGTGGGCAGCGAACAAGGCGACGGTGCCATCGTTTTGTCAAAGGCCACGGCTGACGTGCCGGTGCGCAGCTTTGTTACCTGAACCTTTGCCGTTGTCATTGCCTACGCGGCGCCTGATGGTGAACGCCGACGACTTTGGTTTGTCGTTGCCCGTGTCGCGTTGCGTCGTGGAGCTGGCCCACTTGGGGCGTGTGCAAAGCACCTCTTGTTTGAGCGGCGCGGCGCCATGGGCCGAATGCGCCAGGCTCTTGCGCGACGCGCCCGCCAGCTTGTATCGCGGCCTGCACTTCAACTTGACCGAGGGCGTTGCGCTCAGCGCTGAGCTGCGCCGCGCGTGGCCACGGCTCCCATCGTTACCTCAGTTGTTAATTTTGGCGCACCTGCGGCAGTTGCCTCTGGCCGCCATCGCATTGGAATGGCAAGCACAGTGGCAGGCTTTTGCGCAGGCCACGGGACATGCACCGCAGTTTGTAGATGGACACCAGCATGTGCTTCATCTGCCGGGTGTGCTGGAGGTTGGGTTGGCTGCGCTGGACGTGGTGGCGTGCAAAAGGCAAGACCTGACCCCTGTCACGCCTGTCATGACCCCTGTCAGAAACACTGGCCTCGTGCTGGGCCCAGGGTTCAACTTCAAGCGTGCAGTGATCGAGCGCAGTGGTGGGCGGGCTTTGCTCGACCAACTGCGGCGCCAAGGCATCCCACACAACCCCGCGCTGCTGGGTGTCTACGACTTCAAGTCGCGCGATTACGGCGCGTTGATGAAGACCTGGCTGGCCGCAGTACCCAACAGCGGTGCGATGCTCTTTTGCCACCCTGGCGCGCCACCCGGGTTGCCGGGCGACGCCATCGCCGCTGCCCGACTGCGTGAAGCGGCTTACTTGGCGAGCACTGATTTTGCTAACGACTTGACGTTGGCCAATGTCATTTTGGCCGATGTGTGGACGCGGGCTGGTGCGCAAAAGTCCAGCGCCTATTGATGACGTAAGTCACCCCCATCGAGCTCAGTGTTGCCAGCACTTGGCCCAGCAAGTAATGCCCGCCCAGGTGCACTACCGCGGCCACGATGGCCATGCCCAGCAAGGTGCCCACCCCCGCTGTGGCTTGAAAACGCGGCCATGACGCGCGCATGTCGCCCTGGTGCGCAAAGGTAAATTGCCGATTGCCCAGAAACGCCACTTGCGCGCCGAGCACCGCCCCTGCACCAGAGGCCCACCAGGCAGGCCAGTGCAGCCATTCGACTGCGACGACCAAGGCGGCGTAGTGCACGGCGGTGGACACCGCCCCCACAGCCGCGTAGCGCGCAAGGCTCATGGGCACAACCTGGCGCGCGCAGCGCCCGGCAAGTGCATCAACAAGGCGTTGCGGCCTTCGAAGTCGGTTTGCAAGGCCGCCAACAGCGACGCTGACGACACACCATGCTTGGTGCGAAAGTCTGCGCCGCCGACAAACCACGTGCGGCCCGGCGCGCACATCAAAGCCAGCGTGTCCTGTTCAGGCACCAGCACACGCGCCGCCGTGGCCGGGTCAAACCGCGCGGCGTCAAACAGTTCTTTGCGCCAATCGTCGCGTTGTGTGGTGGCCGGGTCGCGCCAGCGGCTCAGCACCACGGGCGACGTGGTGAGTTGGGCGTAAAACGGGATGTCGAAAAACGCTTCGTCGATGAAGACCACGCGGTCTGTGGGCTGTAGGCGTGCGGCCAATTCCAAGGCCACATCGCGGTTTGACTTGGGCGCTTTCGCAGTCAGCGCGCCGACGATGGCAACACAGGCCAGCGCCGCCACGGGCAAGGCCCAGCGCCACGCGCGGCCGCTAGGAACCGTCCACGCCAAGAACAGAACAAGGGGAGTGAGTGCAGGCAAAACATAGCCCACAAGCTTGCTCGATGGCAGGCTGAAAAAGCCGACGATGGCAAGCATCCACCACAAGTAAAAGCCAACATAGGGCCAAGGCCGATCGGTCGTGCGCCAACGTTTGACAAGCGCGGGCAGCCAGGCCACCCAAGGCAACGCCAACAAGGGCAATACAGCCCAGTAGAACCACGCACCGTGCACGTTGTTGAAGTTCGATTGCGCAAAACGCCTGAAGTGTTGTTCGCCGAAAAAGTAGTCCAAAAAATCCGGAAAGCGCTGCTGCATGACAACAAACCAAGGCGCGGCGATCAGTGCAAACAGCAGCAAGCCCGGTGGCCACAACAGCCCCAGCGCGTGGCGCCAGCGCTTTTGCGCCAAGAGCCACGGCAGCACCACCAGCCCAGGCAAGACAAATCCGATCAAGCCCTTGGCCAACATAGCAAAACCACAGGCTGCCCAACTGGCCAACAACCAGCGTTTGTCGATGTCTTGTGTGTCTTCAAAAGCCCGCACGGCGCACAGCACGGCCACCGTGATGAGCCCCGCCACCAGCATGTCGTGGTTGGCGTACTGCGCACCGACAAACAGGCCCGGACAGGTCGCCAACACCGCCAAGGTGATGGCCGCTGAGCGCGCGCCCTGGTGGCGGCAAAGATGCAGGTACAACGCCACGCCCATCAACCAAGCGCCGACAAAGGGCGCAAAACGGGCGGCAAAAACGGTCACACCAAAAACTTTCATTGCCGCCACGTCCAGCCAGTACACGAGCGGCGGTTTGTGGAAATAAGGCAGGCCGTTGAGCGTGGGTGTCCAGCCATCGCCCATCAGCATCTCGCGCGCCACGCTGGCGTAGCGGCCTTCGTCGGGCAAGATCAGAGGGCGCCAGCCCAAGGTGAAAAGCAGCCACAGGGCATAAAGTGCCAGCACGAAGCGTGGGTCTGTGGCCCATCGCGGCCACAACGGTGCGGTGACTTCTGTTTTAACCAATGTCATGATTTAGCCGCGCTCTGTGCCGCGCTCTGTGCCGCCAGCAGCAGCCTCAGGCTGCGGTGCTCACAATCGCCGTCACCACATTCACATGACCAGCGCTGAAAGTGTGCACCTTCGCTTGGCGTTTCAAGCCCCGTGAAGCGCCCCCGCGCTGTGAGCCAACCACGGGCGGCCAACAAAGGTGTCACCGCAGCCACGGCGTTTTCCAAGCGCGTTGCACCGCTGCCCGTCACCACCGACCAGCCCAGGCCGTGGCCCTGCATGAATTCGCGCAGCATCGTGTCCACCGGCTCACGCACCTGCGGCCCGTCGCGTTGCAAACCATCGGCCACCCAGGCAATGTCGAGCGCAGTGAGCAACGTGATGTGCACGCGCTGCTGCACACGCAACGCCAAGGCGTCAATGCTGTTGTCGTTAAAGAGTTTGCGGCTGTAGATGGCAGTCATCAAGGGCGTGGTGTCGCACACAACAATGTCGCTGGTTAACGCTGCCGTGTCGATGCTCAGCTCTTGCATC
>JAYVRO010000218.1:0-6076 GCA_043776165.1 Rubrivivax sp.
GTCAGGCCGCCGATGTTGATGACGGCGCCTTGGGTCGACTTTTCAAGCCACGGCAAGGCGGCCTGCGTGCGATGAAAAGCGCCGTCGAGCACAACGCCCAAAGTGGCGCGCCAGTCGTCGACAGTGATGTTGGCCAGGGGTGCTTCACGGCGGATGGCAGCGTTGTTGACCAGCACGTCAATGCGGCCCCAGGTCGCGCCGATGTGTGCGCACATCCCGCCGACAGCAGCGCGGTCGGCGACGTCGGCAATGCACAGCAAAGCCGTGCCACCGAGTGCCGTGATTTGATCCACCACCGCCTGGCCTTCGGCCACCGAGCTGCGCACATTCACCGCCACGGCGTGGCCCGTGGCGGCCAGGGCCAGGGCAATTTCACGGCCGATGTTGCGGCCCGCGCCCGTCACCAAGGCAACGGGTTGAACGCTCGTTGTAAGGTGTGTCATGTCAAACGTTGGGAAAACCAGTGGCGCTGATCACGGGCGCATCCATCATCGCCAACAAGGCTGCTTCGAGCGCCTGGGCTTGGCCCGCCGCCAAACCACCGTGCGCGCAGTTGGCCATGAACTTGTGGCGCAAGTCGGCGTCGCTCATGGGGTTGTCGACACCGCCTTTGAAGAAGCCTTGGCGGTGCTCATGCACCGTGCCGTCGGTGAGTGTGACTTTGACGTGGCCAGTGAACTGCTTCGGGTAGGGGTTGGCCGGGTCAACGGTGTAGTTAACTTTTGACATCAGACGCAGCAGTTCAGTGTCTGACACCCAGGCGTCGGTGTACTCGCCCAGGCCCGCGTTGTCGCGCAAGAGCGCCACGGCGATGGCATAGGGGATGCTGAACTTGGCGGCGTAGGCGTTTTGTGGCGCGCGCTTGGTGGCGAGCGGCTCCCACAGTCGGTGCACGATGCCCTCGGCGGTGTCGCAGTCAATGCGCGCGATCGTGTCCAGCGCTAGGCCCCGTGCCCGCCAAGCACGGGCACAGTCGATGAAGGGGTGGGCCATGGTGCCGCAGGCATAGGGCTTGAACGCGATGGTGGTCCACAACCAGTCTTGGCCGAAGCCTTGAAGCATGGCCTCGAAGTTGCCGTCGGGTGTGTTGGCGTAAGCGTGAAAGAAGCCATGCTGGCCTTCAAATACCGTGCGCGGGCCTTTGAAGCCGCCCATCGCCAAACGCACGGCGCGGTAACCCGATTGCGCGGCCCAGCCCGGGTGCATTCGCTTGGTCCAGGCGCCCTCGGCCAAGTACTCGATGATGCCGCTGGCCATGCTGCCTGCAATGCCCATGGCGTCGACCAGCACCTGCTCGCTCACGCGCAGTGCCGCGCCCACACCGACCACGGCACCCATCACACCAAAAATCGCCGTGGGATGAAAGCCAGCCTTGTGCACGCGCATGGGCGCCACAGCGCACAGGCGACACATCAGTTCAACCCCGATGGCGATGCCGCGTTGCAAGTCAGCACCACTGCCGCCGTGGCGCTGCACCGCCGCCAGAACGGCGGGCACGATGACAGCACCGGCATGCACAGGGCCGCCTTCGTAGGTGTCGTCAAAGTCTTCACCATGTGCGGCTGTGCCGTTGACAAACGCTGCACCTTCAGCGCTTAACGTTTGAGAATGGCCAAACACCGTACAAGGCCCTGTGCCGTCGATGCTGGCCAATGAAGCGCTGACGTAGGCCTCGTGTTTTGCCGCGACACAAATGCCTGAAACATCCAACATCAAACGTCGCGCGACATCCCGTGAAGGCGCATGGTTTTGCGCAGCGCTGTTGGCGACGAAGTGGGCCACACGTTCGGCCACCGTGGCCTGGGTCTTCAACTCAGCTGTCACTTTTTTTGACTTTCGCGTCCATCACTTCTTTCCACAGCGTGTAGCCCGTCAGCAGCGCGGCCAGCACCAAGAGCGCCAGCGAGACTTTGTCGGTGAAGAAAATGCTCAGGTTACCGTCCGAGATGAGCAGGCTGCGTCGGTAGTTGCTTTCCAGCAGATAGCCCAAAACAACACCCAGGACCAAGGGCAAAACAGGCACACGAAGCCAACGCATGAGGTAACCCAGAACACCAATGCCCACGACCATGAAGAGATCAAAAAAACTTTGGTGGATGGCGTAAACGCCCGACATCACCAACGCCAGGATCACAGCAATCAAATACGGCTTGGGCCGATTGACCAACCAGATGCAAGGCGACAGGATCACCAAGCCGATCAGCAGCATGGCGATGTTGGCGATGAAGAGCCCGCCGTACAGGCCATACACGACCTCGGGCGCTTTGGTAAACAGCATGGGCCCGGGCTGCAAACCGTGGATCAAAAAACCACCCAGCAGCACCGCAGCCGAGTTGGAACCCGGAATGCCCAGGCTCAAAAGCGGCACCAAGGCCGTGGCCGTGACGACGTTGTTGGCGCACTCTGGCGCGGCAATGCCTTCGGGTGAACCGTGGCCAAATTCCTCCGGCTTTTTGGACCAGCGCTTGGCTTCTGAATAAGCCATGAAGGCCGCGATGGTGCCGCCTGCGCCAGGCGTCACGCCTTCTACTGTGCCGATCACTGCGCCTATGGCTTGTGGCTTGAAGAGCCGCTTGCTCATGGCCCAGTTGGGTAGCTTCAAACGCGCCTGTGAGTGCACCGCTTTTGCCCAGGGTGGTTCGGTGATTTGCACCAGCATTTCAGTCACCGCAAAGAGGCCCACCATGACGAAGATGGGTTTGACGCCGCCCAGCAAATCAGCCGAACCAAAGCTGAAACGCGCCACGCCCGAGACCGGGTCAGAGCCTATGAAAGCAATGCTCAAACCCAGGCAAGCGGCAATGCCACCGCGCAACAACGAGCCACCCGACAAGCCTGCGATGACCGACAAACCCAAGATGCCGAGCGAAAAGTACGCGGCCGGTGTGAAGGCCAACGCCACCTTGGCCAAGCTCTCGGTGGCGAGCACCAACACTAACAATCCAAATAACCCGCCCCACAAACCCGAGATGAGCGAGATGCCCAGTGCCTCGCCAGCGCGGCCTTGTTGCGCCATGGCGTAACCGTCCACCACTGTGGCCGAAGCCGAATTGGTGCCCGGTGTGCGGATAAGGATGGCGGGGATCGAGCCGCCGTATTCAGCGCCGACGTAAACGCTGGCCAAGAGCACCAGGGCCGAGGTGGGGTCCATGCCCACCGTAAAGGGCAAGAGCAGCGCCATGGCAATAGAGGGTGATATGCCGGGCAGCGCACCACCCAGGATGCCCCAGAGCACGCCGCCAAATGCCGCGAGCAGCACTTTGTAGGAGCTCAGCGTGGCGATGGCCAGCAGGGCAGCGTCAAGCGTTGTCATGCTTCTATTGCCACCAACTGCCCACGGGCATGCGCACTTGCAAGGCCTGATCAAACAGGGCCCACAAAAAGGGGCCCGTGCCCGCCGCACACAGCAGTAGCGGCGCACGCGCTGCAGCACCGGCCAGCCAGCCCACGGCCAACACCAAGAGGCTCACGGTGGCGGCATAACCCAGGCGCGGCAGCAGCACGGCAAACGCGAGCAAGGCCAGCACCAAACCAGCGGTGCGTGCGACCGGGCCCCAGGTGGATTCAGTGGGGTTTGATGTCGAGTCAGGTAAATCGTTAGCGACAGGTTTCTCGACTACGTGCGCTGGACGGCGAAAGCTGTTGCCAAACAAGGCCAGCGCGGCCAACAACATCACCGCGCCGACGCCTTGTGGCACACCGCCAGCGCCCACCGTGTCAGATAACAAACTGTCTTCGATGGCACGCGCCGCACCGATAAGGCTTGCCGCGAACACCACCGTCAAAGCGGCCAGCACACGGTCCTTGTGCGCCTCGTCCAGGGTGAGCATCACTTGATCACGCCCAGTTCCCTGAGCGAAGCGGCGTTGTCTTTGGCGAACTGCGCCGTGAAGGCCCGCGCTTGTTCGCGGCCCATCAAATTCGGGATGAGGTTTTCGCGTGTGTAGGCGGCCTTGTAGGTGGGGTTGTCCAGCGCTTTGCGCAGCGCCATTTCCCAGGTTCTGGCCAACTCATCGCTCATGCCCTTGGGCGCTGCAATACCGCGAAATTTGGTGACGACGACGTTGAAGCCCTGCTCTTTGGCAGTGGCCAGTTGAGGCAAGCCTTCCAGCCGCTTTTCGGTGAGCGTGGCGAGCAATCGGATCTTGCCAGCGTCAAGTTGCGCGTGCAGTTCTTGCATCTCGCCAATGCCGATGTCGTAGGTGCCATTGAGCACGCCAATCATCTGGTCGCCACCGCCTTCGTGGCTGACGATGGGTGCCTTCACGCCCGTGCTGCGCGCGAGGCGCTCCATGGCTAACCTCTCAAGTGACGCGGGGTTGGATGCGCCCCAGCGCGACTTGCCCGGGTTGGCCTTGGCATGGTTGATGACCTCAGCCAAGGTCTTGAAGGGCGACTCGGTGCGCGTGTAGATGACTTCAGGGTCAATGAAGACGATGGCGATGGGGTCAAGCCCCTCCCAGCCCACCGGTGGGCGCGACAGCAAAGTGGTTTGAATGTAGGTGGGCGTGGTGCCGTAAAAGGTGCCGCCATTGGGAGCGGCCGCAGCCACAAAAGCAACCGCCGTGGCACCACTGCCTCCGCGCTTGTTCTCTACCGAAAAACTCGTTCCCATGATGGGCGTGAGGTAGGTGGCGAGTTCACGCAAAAACAGATCGGTGCCACCACCGGGGCTGGAGTGCGTGACGAGCGTGACACGTTGCTGCGGGTAGGGCGCCTGTGTCTGAGTTTGTGCGGCCGCTGGGTTGGCGAGCAGAGGCAACAAGAGGCTCAAGAGTGGGGCGAAGCGAGTGAATTTCATGTGTCTCAGTCAGGCAAGTTGGCAACGGCAAAGAGGTCGGCCAACAGGTGGGTCAAGCGGGGTGCTGCGGCGTCTTTGGCGGCCACCAGGGGTGCGCTGCCCGTGTTGGTCAAGGGCCAGCAGATGCTAAGGGCGGGGTCGTTCCACAACAAAGCGCGTTCGCAGTCGCGTGCGTAAACGTCGGTGGTTTTGTACAGAAAGTGCGTGTCGTCTTCCAATGCCAAAAAGCCGTGGGCAAAGCCTTCTGGAATCCAAAGTTGGCGCTGGTTGTGGGCAGACAACAGCGCGCCCGCCCAACGCCCAAATGTCGGCGACTTGTGGCGAATGTCCACAGCCACGTCAAAAGCCGCACCGCGCACCACGCGCACCAATTTGCCCTGCGCGTGCGGCGGCATCTGGTAGTGCAAGCCGCGCAAGACACCGGCTTTTGAGCAGGAATGGTTGTCTTGCACAAATGGCCGTGCCGCGGGCAAGCCCAGTGCTTGAAGTGCGGTGTTGAAAGCCGCCTGGTTCCAGCTTTCGCTGAACCAACCGCGGTCATCACGGAAAACTGCGGGCTCGACAATGACCACGTCGGGCAGGGAGGTTGGGATCAAGCGCATGATCCTAGAAACCGCAGTTGGACGCGCCCGAGCGTGCCGCGATGCGCCGGGTTGGCAAGGCGCGAACCACAGCGATGCCCAGTGGCATCGCGCGGATTCGCAACGCCGCCAGCGCGGTGCAGCGTGGTGCGCTCGGGTGCGTAGCGCTGTCACCCAACAGGTGATCTTGGTCGGTAGTCCAGAGTTCAGCACGCATGCGGCATATCCAGCGGTGAGCAGCGGTCAACTGCGGTTTCTAGGATGAGTTAACGTTTCAAAAGACCTGTTCACGCAGGATATGCATGAGGTACTGGCCGTAGCCGTTTTTCAGCAGCGGTGCGGCCAGTGCTTCGAGCTCCGTGGCGGTGATCCAGCCCGAGCGGTAAGCGATTTCTTCAGGGCAAGCGATCTTCAAGCCTTGACGCTTTTCCATCGTGGCAATGAACTGGCCCGCTTCCAACAAGCTGTCGTGAGTGCCGGTGTCGAGCCAGGCGTAGCCCCGGCCCATGATTTCAACGTTGAGCTGGCCCAACTTCAAGTAGCGCGCGTTGACCTCGGTGATCTCCAGCTCACCACGCGCTGAAGGGGCGATGTCAGCGGCGATGTCGCACACCTGGTTGTCGTAGAAGTAAAGCCCCGTCACAGCGTAGTTGCTCTTGGGATGAGCCGGCTTTTCTTCAATGCTTAACGCTCG
>JAYVRO010000219.1:0-6074 GCA_043776165.1 Rubrivivax sp.
GTAGGCCACGGCTTGTTTGGACAAGTCGTCGTAAATGATCAGGGCGTCTTGGCCACGGTCGCGGAAGTACTCGCCCATGGTGCAGCCCGAATAGGCCGACACGTACTGCATGGCGGCGGATTCAGACGCCGAAGCGGCCACGACGATGGTGTATTCCATCGCGCCGTTTGCTTCAAGCGAGCGCACCACGTTCTTGATCGAGCTGGCCTTCTGGCCAATCGCGACGTAAACGCAGGTCATGTTCTGACCGCGCTGGTTGATGATGGTGTCGATGGCCACGGCCGTTTTGCCGGTCTGGCGGTCGCCGATGATCAGCTCGCGCTGGCCACGACCAATCGGCACCATGGAGTCAATCGACTTCAGGCCCGTTTGCACCGGCTGGCTCACGCTTTGACGCGCGATCACGCCAGGCGCCACCTTCTCGATGACGTCGGTCATCTTCGCGTTGATCGGGCCTTTGCCGTCAATGGGCGCGCCCAGCGCGTTGACCACGCGACCAATCAGTTCGGGGCCGACGGGCACTTCAAGAATGCGGCCCGTGCATTTCACGGTATCGCCTTCAGAGATGTGTTCGTACTCGCCCAAAATCACGGCGCCAACAGAGTCGCGCTCGAGATTCAAAGCCAAGCCGTAGGTGGCTTGGCCCGATGCGGTGGCGGGGAATTCGAGCATTTCGCCGGCCATCGCGTCGGACAGGCCGTGCACGCGCACGATGCCGTCGGTGACGGACACCACCGTGCCTTGGTTTTTGATCTCGGCACCGGCGCTCAGGCCTTCGATGCGGCTCTTGATCAGCTCGGAAATTTCAGCGGGATTGAGTTGCATGATGTTCCTTGGAAGGTCAGGCGCTGAGCGCTGCCTTCATCTGTTCCAGACGGGCACGAACGGAGGTGTCGAGCACCTCGTCGCCCACCGTGGCACGAATGCCGCCGATGAGCTCAGGGTTGATCACAACCTGGGCATTGAGCTTGCGAGCAAAGCGTTTTTCGAGCGTCGCCACCACGTCGGCCACTTGGGCCGCATCGATGGCAAAAGCGCTCTCGATGGTGACGTCGCTGACGCCCGAGCCTGCATTCACCAGGGCTTGAAACTGCGAGGCGATTTCAGGCAGAGCGTCCAGGCGGTTGTTCTCGAGCACGGTGCGCAAGAGGTTGGCCACTTGGCTGTGTAAGGTCAAACTTTGGCTTTGCGAACCCTGGCCCAGCACGACGCCCGACACGACGTCAAAAACCTGCTCGGCTTCGACCTTGGGGTTGCCTGCAAATTGCCGCAGTTGTGCATTGCCAGCCACTGCCGAGAGCTGCGCCATTTGCGCGCTCAAACCCGCAGCACCCGGGCCTGCAGCCTTGAACAAAGCTTCGGCGTAGGGGCGGGCGATGGTTGATAGCTCAGCCATGTCAAAGTTCCGCTTTGAGGCGGCTCAAAAGTTCGGCGTGCACACCAGCGTTGACTTCACGACGCAAGATTTGCTCAGCGCCTTTGACGGCCAAACCGGCCACCTGGTCGCGCAGCACTTCACGCGCTTTCACGGCTTCTTGCTCGGCTTCGCTTTTGGCCGAAGCAATGATCTTGGCGCCTTCTTCGCTGGCGCGAGTCTTGGCTTCCTCGATCATCTGTTGGGCCAAGCGTTCGGCGTCAGCCAAGCGCTTGGAGGCGTCGTCACGGGCGGCAGACAGTTGTTGCTCAACTCGTTTGTTAGCCACGGCCAATTCGCTCTTGGCTTTGTCGGCTGCCGACAAGCCTTCGGCGATCTTGTTGCGACGCTCGTCGAGCGCGGCAATGATGGGTGGCCAGACAAATTTCATCGTGAACCCGATCAAGATCAGGAACACGATCATCTGAATGATCAGGGTGCTGGTGATGCTCACGGCAAGGCCTCAATCACGGTTGCTTTGGGCCCGACTGCGATAAGCAGCCAAGCCAACCAGCGCACGCCCCGAATAGACAAACGGGGTGCACGCCGACATGGGCAATTACTTGGCGATCAGGGCCAACTGGGCCAAGAACGGGTTGGCGGTGGTGAACCACAGCGCGATACCCGTGCCAATGATGAAAGAAGCATCGATCAGGCCCAGCAACAAGAAGACTTTGGTTTGCAGCTCGCCCATCAGTTCAGGCTGGCGAGCAGCTGATTCGAGGTACTTGCTGGCCATGATGCCAACGCCGATACAAGCGCCAGCAGCGCCCAAGCCGATGATCAGACCGACGGCAACAGCTACGAGACCGATGAGTTCCATTTTTATTTCCTTGAAAAGAAAGGTTGGCTGAGAGAAAAGGGACAGGGAAAGCGGGGCCGACGCTCGCTCAGTGTGAGTCGTGCGCTTGGCCGATATAAACCAGCGTCAACATCATGAAAACGTAGGCTTGCAAAGTAATGATCAGGATGTGGAAGATGGCCCAGGCCGTGCCTGCAATGATGTGCAGCAGCGCCATCGCAAAACCACCCGCCGACAGCGTGAAAGCACCGCCCAACAAGGCGATGAGCAAGAAGATCAGCTCGCCGGCGTACATGTTGCCGTACAGCCGCATGCCGTGCGAAATTGTCTTGCTCACAAACTCCAGCAACTGCATGGCGAAGTTGGCAACGCACAGCAAGACAAAGGCGATCCAGGACAGCGGATTGGCGGTGAGTTTGGCCGAGCCAAAAGGTGCTGCGATGAGCTCGTGCGACCAGCCGCCAATGCCCTTGATCTTCACGTTGTAGATCAGGCAGGCGATGAGCACGGCGACCGACATGCCCATGGCCACGGACAAGTCGGCCGTGGGCACCACACGCAGGTAGGCGTGGTGGGGGTCGCCCCCTGCGGCGGCGTAAATCTTTTCCCAAATCAGGGGCAACAAATCGACGGGCAACAAGTCCATCGCGTTGAGCAAGAAGATCCACACAAACACCGTGAGCGCCATGGGCGCAACCAGTCGGCGACTGTTGGCGTTGTGCACGATGCCCTTGGCGGTGTCTTCCACCATTTCAACCAAAAACTCGACAGCGGCTTGAAAGCGGCCCGGCACACCCGATGTGGCTGTGCGTGCAGCCCACCACAGGACCAAACAACCGATGACGCCAATGGCCACCGAGAAGAAAACTGAATCGAAGTTGACGACTGAAAAGTCGACCAAACCCTGTGCCGTGGCGTTTTTGGCGTGCGTCAAATGGTGATTGATGTATTCACCGGATGTGGGCGCTTGTGCTTCGGCTGCCATCTGCTTTGCTTTCGATTGATCAACTCTTGCGGCCGCGCCACAAGAGCGCAAACCAATAAACCGACAAACACGCTGCCAAAGTGACCAGCAACAAAGGCCAACTCAGCGGCACCACGACGCTGGGTGCCAGCGCGAGCATGGCCACCGTCACGCCAATCTTCACCATCTCCCAGACCATGACGGCCACGGCAGACACCATGGGCGACAGGCTGGTGAGCCTGCTGGTCATGCCGCGCGCCATCAAGGCACCCGGCACCACCGCTGTGGCCGCGCCCCACAGGGCCGACCACGCCAACGAAACATTGCCCGCGGTGAGCATTGCCAGCAAGACCACCGCGCCTCCTATTGCGCAACCGACCGCAGCCTGCGCTGCAACCACAAGCCACGGGGATACTGTGGGTTGTGACTGACGCAGGGCTTTCGCTTGCTCGCGTGTCAAGGGTTTGAACGCGACCCTTGCTTGCTCGTCTTCTTGTTCCCAGGTGCCTGAGCGATCGTAAGAGCGATCCTCTGGGGGAGGTTTCATCTCAGTCGCCATGGCAAATTCTTGGACGGGCTTAGCAAAGCCACGAGAGTATACGTTCAAACCCGAATAGGGTTGCCGAGCTGGTTCCAGCCCTGCCTAGACGCTGCGATTTCGCCTTGGTTACACGCGCGAATGTGCGCCGGGTGACACTCTGCGGTGCCGCAAGCAAGATTTCGCGGCCTTGATCCGACCACCCAACATGCCTCATCTCAAACGTTTGTTGACCCTGGCTGCGCTGCTGCTCGCGGGCGCACTGCACGCCGCTTTGCCCACCACGACGGTGGTCACATCAGAAGTTAAAGCCGAGCTCGTCGCCCATGCGCCGCAAGGTGTGCAGGCCGGGCAAGTCCTGTGGTTGGGGCTGGTGATTCAACACCAACCGCATTGGCATACCTATTGGAAGAACCCGGGTGACTCGGGTCTGCCGACCACCTTGCAGTGGCAATTGAGCGGCAACGTGACGGCGGGTGACATCCAATGGCCTACGCCGAAAAAACTGCCCATCGGCCCGCTGATGAACTTTGGCTTTGAGGGCACGCTGTTGCTGCCCGTGCCACTCACCGTGCCCGCCGGTTTCAGCGCCAAGACCTTGGATGTGAAGCTGCACGCTGAATGGTTGGTTTGCAAAGACGTTTGCATTCCGCAGGCGGGGGACTTTGTCTTGAGCCTGCCGGCGCAGGCCAGCACGGCCAGCCAAACGGCCTTGTTCAACGCGGCGTTTGTTGGCGCGCCCAAGCCGGCGGCGGGTGCGAGCGCCAGCGCCCGTGTTGAAGGCCAGGAGTTCGTTGTTCGTGCGCTTGGTCTGCCTGCCCATTTGCAAGGCAAGGCGCTGGAGCTGCTGCCCGAGACCAGTGGCATTTTGGCCAATGCAGCCAAGCCCTCGAGCGCGTGGGCGGGCAACGAATGGACCACTCGCATCGCACTCGACCCACAGCGCAGCGACGCCCCCAAGACCCTGCCCGCCGTTTTGGTTGCGCAGGGTCTGGCAGCCGGGTTGTCGCTAACCATTGACGTGACAACCCCTTGGCCGGCTGCCGCCTCCCCACTGCCACCGTTGCCTGGCCTGGGCCAAGCCACGGTGACCAGTCCCACCACCCCCACGGACACGCCCCTCGCCACCACGCCGCAAACGGCCCCCATCGGCCTGCCGCTGGCCCTGCTCTTTGCCTTGCTGGGCGGTGCGCTGCTGAACCTGATGCCCTGCGTCTTCCCGGTCTTGTCGCTCAAGGTGCTGGACTTTGCATCACAAGCACATGACCGCAAGGCTTTGTTGGCGGGCGGCTTGGCCTACACCGCGGGGGTGGTCATCTCGTTCGTTGGCCTGGCCGCGTTGCTGCTGGCGCTGCGCGCAGGCGGCGAGCAGTTGGGTTGGGGCTTTCAGCTGCAAAGCCCGGGGGTCGTGGCCTTGCTCGCGGCGCTCTTCACGCTCATCGGTTTGAACCTGGCCGGTGTGTTTGAAGTCGGCTCTGTGCTGCCCGGCGACGTGGCCAGCGCACGCGCCAGCCACCCGCTGGTGGACCACGCGCTCACCGGCGTTTTGGCCGTCGCCGTGGCCGCGCCTTGCACGGCGCCTTTCATGGGCGCGTCGCTGGGCCTGGCTTTGACGCTGCCGCTGGTCAGTGCTTTGTCTGTTTTTGTCGCACTTGGCCTGGGCATGGCGCTGCCCTATTTGTTGGCCAGCGCGTGGCCCGCATTGGCACGCGCTTTGCCGCGCCCGGGTGTCTGGATGGCGCACTTCAAGGTGCTGATGGCCTTCCCGATGTTTGCCACCGTGGTGTGGCTGGTGTGGGTGCTGGGCCAGCAGGTAGGGATTGACGGCGCAGCGGCTTTGCTGGCTGTCTTGGTGATGCTGTCGATGGCGGCCTGGGCTTGGGGCTCGCAGACTTTGGGGCCCCGCGCTCGCCGTGGTTTTGGCTTGGCGTCCATCGCCTTGTTGGGCCTGAGCATTTACTGGGCGGCGCCGATGTTGGTCCTGGGTGACCCTGCCGCCCTGCCCGAGACCACGCCCATGTCCACCGCTGCGTTGGCCACAACATCAACGTCAACACCAACATCAAACGTTAACACCGGCGCCGACTGGCAAACCTGGAGCCCAGCGCGCGTGGCCGAGCTGCGCGCCCAAGGCCGCCCGGTATTGGTTGATTTCACCGCCGCGTGGTGTGTGACTTGTCAGGTCAACAAACGCACCACCTTTGCGAACACCACAGTGAAAGCCGACTTTGTGCAGCACAGGGTGGCACTGCTGCGCGCTGACTGGACGCGACGTGACCCTGTCATCACCGCCGAGCTGGCCCGCCTGGGGCGCAGCGGCGTGCCGGTGTACGTGCTTTACGCGCCGGGCAGTAAC
>JAYVRO010000220.1:0-6041 GCA_043776165.1 Rubrivivax sp.
GCCGCACTGGCCAGCGAGTCGGGTACAGATTTGCCCCTGGACGCGGCCGCCAAGTTGATGCAGTGCACCCCTTTGGCCTTGTCGCGCCTGTGGGCGGAATTAGAAACAGCCCAAGCGCTACAAGGCGCCGGTTTTGCACACGACCTGATTCGTGAATGTGCGCTGGCCGACGTACCGCAGGCTTTGCGACCCATGCTTCACCGCCAATTGGCCATGGCATTGGCGTCATTTGGCAACATCGAAGCTGCCCGTTTGGCAACCCACTGGTGGCATGCGCAAGCCTGGCCTGAAGCCGCCCGATGTTGGGCCACTGCGGCAGCGGCGGCGCGGCGCGCTGGTCGGCTGGAAGAACACGAGACCTTGCTGGAACGCGCCGCACAGTCCTGCGCGCTGACCAACGACACCGCGGGTCAATTCGAGCACCTGGCCCACGCCATTGCAGCCGGCATGATGCGCTTGGGCAGCGAAGCCGCGTTGCCCCGTATCGAGGCACTTCAAGGCTTGGCCACGAGCGACGAACAACGCGCCCGCTGCCTTGTCTTGCTCAGTGAAGCCCAGCTCAATCTCAGCCACTACGTGCAGGCCCAGGGCAACGCCGAAGCGGCCTTGGCTTTGGCAATGCCCGGGTCGGCATTGGCCGCCGACGCCCTGTCCCTGCACGGTCGTGCTTTGGCCATGAACGGCCAACCAGCGCAAGCCGTTGAGCGCTTGCGATCGGCCTGCGCGCAGGCCTTGGCCCTGGGCGACGAACAACGTGCGCTGGTAGCCCATTCAGCGCTGGCGCATGCGCTGTACGCCGCCGCACGGCTGGGGGAGGCCTTGCAAGCCCAGACCGTGGCCCTGGCATGCGCACACCGCCTGGACGACCCCACGGAGCTGGCGCAAACCGAAGCCAACCTGGCGACTTTGTCGTCGTTGGTGGGCGACGTCGGCACCGCCTATCGCAGTTCACGCAGTGCCGAGCAGCGCTACCAGGCCATGGGTGCCGATGCGGGCCACGGCGTGTTCAACCGCATCACCTTGGCACGCTGCGCGGCGCAGATGGGTCGCTTTGACGAGGCCATGGCCGCACTCGAGGCCTTAGCGCCGTTGCAAGCCGATCGTGCTGGCGACATGTTGCTGACCATGTCGCAATTGGCCACTGGCCTGATCCGCCTGTTGCTGGGCCGCGCAGATTGGGTATTGGCTGAACGGCCCACGTTGGAAGGCCAGGTGCCCAACATTGCCCAAGCCGGTGTCTGGCTTTTGCAAGCACGCGCCCAGCGCAGCCTGGGGCACGACCCTGCTCAAGCAGTGGCAGCTCTTCAGGCGCTGGATACATCACATCCTGGTCTGCTCGATGAGCCCGCTTTGTGTCTGGAGTGGTGTCGGCTTGAATCCCCTGAGCTGGCCGTCGAACGCTTGCGCCGCGTGGCGGCAAAAGCCCACGAGGGAGGCGCACAAGGGGCGGTCACAAGTCTTGGCGTGCGCGAAGTCGAGTGTTTGCTAGACATTGACCCGGCCAAGGCCGCGCGGCTGGCGCGCAGTTTGCTGCCGCGCCTGAAGGCTGGCTTGCATGTCAGCACCTACCCACCTGAAGCCTGGTGGGCGCTGGCGCGGGCGCTGCACCGCGGTGGCTCGCAGCGCATGGCGCAGGGCTGCTTGCAAGAAGCCCGAGGCTGGATTGCCAATGCCACCATGCCATCGCCCAGTGCAAGCTGGCGCGAGACTTTTGAGAACGGCAACCTCGTCAATCGCGCAGTCCTCAGCGCGCACGCTTGTTTGTAGCGCTGGGCGATAACTGGTAAATAACCGGCCGTTCGATACAAACCGCTTGCCGCTCACCACTGTTTTTGCAGGGCTGCGGAACAACCCTCATCCGGAGCAGCAAGCAAATGACAACACACCCGACAACTCACCCGACAACACACACGGTCAGCCCCAGCCCATGGTCGTCTGTGTTCAAGCACAGCTTGGGCGCGCTCTTGTTCTGCCATGCCGCTGCCATGGCCACACCGCTGGGCGCGTTTGCCGCCGGGGACGCGCGTTGGAACTACGCCTGCGGTGTCACTACGTGCCCTGACGCCAGTGGCAGCCTCTTCAACCAAGCCGAAGGTGCGGGTGGCAGCGCGCTGGCGGGTATCTTCTACGCCGGCTCGCCCAATGTGATCGGCTCAGCCGGCGGCGCCGCGCTTGAAGCCAGTGCACGCCTGACCGGTGCGCTGGGCACGCCCGAGCTCAAAGCCCGTGCCCTGGCGGACAACGCCATGGGCTACCACCCAGGCTATGA
Source organism: Rubrivivax sp. (assembly GCA_043776165.1). Taxonomy (GTDB): domain Bacteria; phylum Pseudomonadota; class Gammaproteobacteria; order Burkholderiales; family Burkholderiaceae_C; genus Rubrivivax. The sequence continues at coordinate 2,270 of JAYVRO010000220.1, forward strand.
CAACAGCGTCGCCAGACCCTACGACTATGGTGCAAGCGCCCGTGCCAGCGCCTTGCAAACCTACACCTACACCGGCGCCAGCACGGCGAGCTACACCTTCAGCTTTGATGTCGACGGGACTCTTGACACGGCGCTGGCATTTGTCAGCGCGTATGCCGCTTTCATCAGTGAAGCCAACTACCTTGACTCGGGCACCGAATTGCCAACAGTGCGGTCATCTCGCTTCTATAGCAACCCGGGTGACGGCAGTACCGTTGACACTGGACGCTTGCTTTTTGCCGACCTGCTGAGCCTGACACTGGACTTTGAGCCCGGTCAAACCTACTACCTCTTCACATCGCTCGCCGCGACCGTGATCCCCACCTTCAATGGCGTGCTCGACGCCAGCGCCGACGCCTTCAACACCTTCAAGTTGCACAGCATCACCGGCGATACCTCACTTCTCAGCGCCGGGCTGATCGGCGCGCCCGGTGGCAACGTGCCGGAGCCGGCGTCATGGGCGCTGGCGTTTATGGCCATGGGCCTGGCGTGCGCCGCACGTCAACGCCGCGCCCGCTCGGCTCACGACACCACCTGGTAATACAGGTTTTGCGGATGCCGCGCCTGGGCAAAGAAAAACCAGCGGTCGGCCACAACGCCGACCATGTGGATGATCAATGCCGCCAGCCAGAGCGCGGCGCTGTCGATGTTCATGGCCCAGAGCACAAACACAAAGGGCAGCACAAACGCACCGATCAAACCTGCATGTTTGACATGACGCAGCATGGCTTGGCTGCGACCATGAAAAAACTCGCGCGTATTGAAGGCCCCGGCCGACATGCCCATGCTGGTTTGTTTGAGCACTTTGGCCTGGATGCCGGTGGCGCTTTGCAGCGTTGACTTGGGCTTGAGGCGCGCGTTGCGCCACAGGGCCAGCGCGCGCGCCACGCCCGCCAGCAGCAGCGCACGCAGCACCCAGGGGCCCAGGGTCTGCGCCCATTCAAGTTCATGATGAGCTGCCATCAGTGCGGCCACCAAAAGCAGGCCCGAGGCCAGACCGATGAGCGTGAAGCTGGCCACCGTGAGCCAATGCGCCCACTCCTGAATGAAGCGCAGACAGGCGTAAATCATGGCCGTGCACCACCACAGCAGCGCTGCCAAGGCGATGCATAAAAGCATCCAGATGCCGGGGGTTCGATGGCCCAGTGCGAGCCACACCACCACGGCGGCGATGAACCCCGGCAGCACGATGACTTCACGGCTGAGCCACGACGTGCGCCACATCAGCACCGCGCGCCAGGCACGCGCCGGACGGCCCAAGTGGAAAAACGAAGCGCCCAGGGCAAATAACAACAAGGCCAGCGACAGGTACAAGAAAAAACCAATGACATGGCCCGGCAGCAAGTGCATCAGCCCCAACAGGGCCACCACCACCACCGCGCCTTGGGCCATGCCCGCTGAAGCGGTGAACAGGATCACCGACCACGCGGGGTTCATGGCTGGCCCTCGACTTTGGGCATGTCTGTGGAATCACTGTTAACAGCCGAGGTGACACGTCGCGGCAAATATTGGTTAGCGGGTTGGGTGTCCCACTCGGGCATCAGTGAATAACCACCGCGCTCGCGGATGGCCTTGCTCACCTCAGAGCTTGGGTCTTTCACGTCACCAAACAAACGCGCACCGGTGGGGCAGGCTTTGACACAGGCGGGTTGGCGGTCGGCCTTGGGCAACAGTTCGTCGTAGATGCGGTCAACACACAAGGTGCACTTGGTCATGACCTGGCGTTCTTCGTCGATCTCGCGTGCGCCGTAAGGGCAGGCCCAGGCGCAGTATTTGCAGCCAATGCACTTGTCGTAGTCCACCAGCACGATGCCGTCTTCTTTGCGCTTGTAGCTCGCACCCGTGGGACACACGGGCACACAAGGTGGGTCTTCGCAGTGCAGACAGCTCTTGGGGAAATGGATCGTGTCGGTGCCCGGGAACTCACCCGCTTCATAGGTTTGCACGCGGTTGAAGAAGGTGCCGGTGGGGTCGGCGCCATAGGCGTTCAGGTCGGCCAAGGGGCCCGCGCTGCCCGAGGTGTTCCATTGTTTGCAACTCGTCACGCAGGCGTGGCAGCCCACGCAAACGTTCAGGTCAATGACCAGTGCGAGCTGTTTCGCCAACGTTTCAGGTGGGTCGATTGTTGAAGCGTTCATTTGTTCTTGCGTCCCGCAAAGTAGGTCAGCACCTGTTGTGTTTTGCCCAGCACGCCGGGGGCGGACGGCGTAGCTGCAATCTGCGGTGATGTTTCCATCGCTTCATCGGGCTCGGCTGGGCGGATGCGCACACGCACGTCGTACCAGCCCGCTTGGCCGGTGATGGGGTCGCTGTTGCTGATTTTTCCTGCCGCGCCGTTTGCGCCCGCGTGCGGTAACTCTTCGCTGATCAAGTGGTTCAGCAAGAAGCCTTTGCGCGCTTCGTCGCTGCCCGGCGCCAGTTGCCACGCGCCGTCGGCCTTGCCAATGGCGTTCCAGGTCCACACTGTGCCGGGCTCTACTGCTTCGCTGTAGCGCAGCATGCAGCGCACTTGCCCCCACTGACTTTCGACCCAACACCAGCCGCCATCGGCAATGCCCGCAGCGCGTGCGGTCACGGGGCTCACGTGCAGGTAGTTGTGGCTGTGAATCTGACGCAGCCAGGCGTTTTGTGAATCCCAGGAGTGGTACATCGCCATCGGCCTTTGCGTGATGGCGTTGAGCGGGTACTCGTTGAGGTCGGTGCAGGCTTCTTCCAGTGGCGCGTACCAAAACGGCAGTGGGTCAAAGTAGGTGTTGATGCGCTCGCGCAGGTGATCTGGCGGCTGGCGGCAAACCGCCTTGCCTTGCGCGGCCAGACGGAAAGACTGCAGCGTGTCGGAATACAAGGCCAGTTGCACCGGGTCATTCTTTTGGCGCCAGCCTTTGTCCTTGGCAAAGTCCAGATAGGCTTGATTCCAGTTGCGCATGTACTGCTGTTCCAGCGGCAGGTGGTACTGGAAAACGCAGTTGTTCTTGGCGTACATCTCCCACTGGTTCGGGTTGGGTTCACCACGCAAATGTTCAGTGCCATCTTTGCCGCGCCAGCCCATCAAAAAACCAATGCCAGGCTGGGGTTGGAAGTTGACAACAAAGTCTGTGTAACCTTTGAACTTACGCGATCCGTCGGCCGCGGTGAAGGCCGGGAACTTCAAGCGGCCAGCGAGTTCCACGAGCACGTCCTGAAAGGGTTTGCATTCACCGAGCGGCGCCACCACAGGTACGCGAACTGAATCCACCGGGCCGTCGAATTCGCTGGTGGGCCGGTCCAGCATGCTCATCACATCGTGCCGTTCAAGGTAGGTGGTGTCGGGCAGCACGAGGTCGGCAAAGGCCACGGTCTCGCTCTGGAAAGCGTCGCACACCACCAGGAAGGGGATCATGTACTCGCCCTGCTCGTCCTTGCGGTTGAGCATCTCGCGCACGGCCATGGTGTTCATGCTGCTGTTCCAGGCCATGTTGGCCATGAAGATGAGCAGGGTGTCGATGCGGTAGGGGTCACCGCGCACGGCATTGGTGATGACGTTGTGCATCATGCCGTGGGCCGACAGCGGGTGCTCCCAGCTGAAGGCGTGGTCGATGCGGATGGGCGCGCCCTGGGTATCAATCGCCAGCTCATCCGGGTGCGCCGGAAACCCGAGCGGCGCCGAGTTGAGCGGCGTGTTGGGTTGAATCATGTTGGCGTCATTGAAGGCGCGGTAGTTGGGCACGATGTGGCGCGGGTAAGGCGCCTTGTG
>JAYVRO010000221.1:0-6038 GCA_043776165.1 Rubrivivax sp.
AGGGGCCTTGGGAGAATGTGTTGAGCCAAACGCGGCTGCAAGGAATCAGGATTGCCGGTGTCAGCACCTGTGTGCCTTCGCGTTCCGTTGACAACCTGGATTTCGGCAAGGACTTCGGCGTCGACGAGGTGCGCAAGGTCGTGTCCATGGCCGGCGTCAAACATCGCCCGGTCGTTGATGCGGGGGTGACCACCTCAGACCTGTGCTTTGAGGCTGCGGTGGGTTTACTCGACAAACTGGGCTGGGCGCGCGAGTCCATCACGGGCTTGATCCTGGTCACCCAGTCACCCGACTACGTGCTGCCGTCGTCCAGCTGCATGGTGCACAAGTGGCTGGGCTTGAGTGACCATTGCGCGGCCTTCGACATGGGGCAAGGCTGCTCGGGTTACCCGTACGGCCTGTACATTGCCTCGACGATGCTCAAGGCCGGTGGCCACCAGCGCATCCTGATGTTGAACGGTGACACGCCCAGCCGTTTCACCAGCCCGGATGACCACGCCACCTCGCTGTTGTTCAGCGACGCCGGCTCAGCCACCGCGCTGGAACTCACCGATGACAACACGCCGTCCATCTACACGCTTCACACCGATGGTGGCGGCAGCGACAGCCTGATTATTCGCGGCGGCGGCTTCAGGGACCGCCACCCCGCCGACCCACGCGACAACTTCGTGCGCATGGACGGCGCGGCGGTGTTCAACTTCACGCTCAAGCGGGTACCGGCGCTGATCCGCGACACGCTGGCGTTTGCAGACAAGTCGGTGGCCGACATCGACTGGTTTTTGTTCCACCAGTCCAACCGCTTCATCATGAAGCACCTGACCAAGAAGTGCGGCCTGCCCGAAGATCGCACGCCGATCATTCTTGAGAACTTCGGCAACTGCGGTGGGCCTTCGGTGGCGCTGACCTTGACGCAAGCGCTGGGTGCGCAACCGCCCGCTGCGCGCACGGTGATGATGCTGGGCTACGGCGTCGGGCTGTCCTGGGGCGCTGCGCTGGCCCAGGTGGATGCGGAGGCGGTGCTGCTTCATTCAACCTACAGCGGCCTGCACAAACGATCATGAACAAAGGCAATGGGGCGGACTTCGAGGGCCGCTGGATCGTCGTCTCGGGCGCGTCGTCTGGCATAGGCCGGGCCATCAGCCTGCAACTGGTCGCGCAAGGCGCGCGGGTGGTCTTGATGGGGCGAAACGTTGAGCGGTTGAACGAGACGGCGCAACTGGCCGGCCCCGCCGATCAAACCCATGTCTGTGCGCTGGATCTGGCTGATCTGCAAGGCATCGCGCCCGCGCTCAAAGGCCTGGTCCAAACGACGGGCCGGCTTTACGGCCTGTGCCATTCGGCGGGCCTTTCGCAGACCTTGCCGCTGGTGGCAACCCGACCCGACCGCGTGCGTGCGCTGATGGAGATCAACTTCCAGGCCGGGCTTGAGCTGGCGCGCGCACTCACTGATCGGGCGGTGCTGGCCGAACAGGGCGGCAGCGTGTTGTGGATCTCGTCGGTCTACGCGCATGTGGGCGCGCCGGGGCAGATCGCCTATTGCGCCACCAAGGGCGCCATCTGCGCGGCCACCCGCGCCATGGCGCTTGAGCTGGCGCCCCGGCGGGTGCGGGTCAATTGCGTGTCACCGGGCATGGTCAAGACCGAGATGACTTCGGCCACCGGCTCGCGCATGACGGCTGAGCAGTGGGCCAAGATCGAGGCGCTGCACCCGCTGGGCATTGGCAGCGTGCAAGACGTGGCCCGCGCGGCCAGCTTTTTGCTGGACCCGCTCAATGCCTGGATTACCGGTGCCGATTGGGTGGTCGATGGTGGCTATTCGTTGCAGTGAGGGCGCAAGCCTTCTTTTCCCCAGGAACACACAGGAATATGAAACCGATTTCTACGTCTCAGGCGCTGGCCCTTCTGGCCGAAACATTTGACGAGCCCGTGGAGCGCATGGCACCGGCCACGGCCCGCGATGCCATTGCGGGCTGGGACTCGATGGGCGCCTTGAGCCTGATGGCCGAACTCGACGAACGGTTCAACATCGAGCTGTCGGCCGAGGCATCACGCGCCATGGCGCGGGTCGCCGACATCATGGACCTGCTGCGCCTGCATGGTGCTTTGATCGACTAGAGAACCCCGTTCACTTCATGGCGCGTGTTCCGTCGTACCAGAAAACCACCGCGCTCGTCTCAAGGGCACTTGCACTCGCGCCTGAGGCTTTGGTCGCCGGGTTTGTCCCCGCAACGCAGGTTGATCTGCCGCAAATTGTCTCGCTGCGAAAGCAGGTCATTGGGCCTGCCCTCGTTTGGGACGATCTCCGCTACCTGACGTGGCGGTACCACTGCGGGTCGGCTGAGCATGGCCGCGGTGAGTGTTGGGTGCTCAAGCGAGGCACCGACGTGCTGGCGATGGTGGGCTCCGAGGTGATCTCGGTGCTGCATCAGGGTCGTGCGGTCAGCGGCTTGTCGGCGATGGACATTGCGGTTCGGCCCGACCTGGAAGGCGTGGGGCTGGGCGTCTGGATGGCCATGCGGCTGTGCGAACAGTTCGACTGTGTCCTGGTCGTCGGCTCGAACGTCAATTCACGGGCGTTGGTGTTGCGGGTGTTTGAGCGCCTGCCCGACCGTCGGTCTTATGCGCACCTCATTGAATTCAAGGCCACCTTCCAGCGCCGATTCAAGCCGGCCTGGCTGGCCGGATGCGGCGCCGCGCTGGCCCGATGGGGCATGGCGGGGTGGCGCGGCGCCGTGGCATTCACCCAGGACCGCAGCGTTCAAGTCGAACCCTTGATGAGGTTTGACGAATCGGTCAATCGCTTGGTGACGCAATCGCAAGCCGCGCATGAGGTCTCTTTGGATCGCAGCGCACAGTTTCTGAACTGGCGGCTATTTGACAACCCCCGTTCAACCTATTCGGTCTGGGCCGCCCGCGATGTCGAAGGGCTGGCGGGCTACATCGCGGTGCACATCAAACTGGCCGACGATGGCAGCAAGGTTCTTGTCATCGAAGACTTTCTGGTACGCGCTGGCGGCCAGGGCGCTGCGGTGCTCAGAAGTTTGTTGTGCCGAACCTTTGCCCACGCCCTGGCCGAATCGTGCGAGAGGGTCAGCGTGATCGCATGCCACGTCGACAACGAGCGTGTCCTGCGCCGCCTGGGCTTCTTCGCGCACCGCGCCGACGCCGAGACGCTCAGCGTTCGGTGCAGTGACGCACCACTGAGCGAGGCCATAGCCGCTGGCGTCCCCTGGCACCTGACCGGCGCCAACACCGACCGAGACGACTAACGCGGGCCCGCAGGGGCCAGCATCGAACGCCCCACCGCTTCGGCCACCTCGATCCCATCGACCCCGGCCGACATGATGCCGCCCGCGTAGCCGGCGCCTTCGCCGGCCGGGTACAGGCCCTTGACGTTGACACTTTGGTGGTCTTTGCCGCGGGTGATGCGCAGCGGCGAGGAGGTTCGGGTTTCAACCCCGGTGAGCACGGCGTCTGGCATGTTGAAGCCCTTGATCTGGCGCTCGAATGCCGGCAGCGCCTGGCGGATGGCCTCGATCACGCAGGGCGGCAGGCTCGTGGCCAGATCCGTCAAATGAACGCCGGGCTTGTACGACGGCATCACCCCGCCAAACTCGGTCGAGCGCTGGCCTTTGATGAAGTCGCCCACCAGTTGCCCCGGCGCCTGGTAGCCGCCGCCGCCCAGCTCGAACGCCACCGACTCCCAGTGGCGCTGAAAGGCCAGGCCGTCGAGCGGGTTGACGACACCGGTGTCGTTGGCAGCGCGCCGATAGTCTTGCGGCGAGATGCCGACGACGATGCCTGCGTTGGCATTGCGTTCGTTGCGCGAGTACTGGCTCATGCCATTGGTGGCCACCCGCCCGGCCTCAGAGGTGGCAGCCACCACGGTGCCGCCTGGGCACATGCAAAAGCTGTAGACCGAGCGGCCGTTGCTGGCGTGATGCACCAGTTTGTAGTCGGCCGCGCCAAGAATGGGGTGGCCGGCACTGGGGCCAAAGCGCGCCTTGTCGATGAGCGACTGGGGGTGCTCGATGCGAAAGCCCACCGAGAACGGTTTGGCCTCCATGAACACGCCACGCTCGTGCAGCATGGCAAAGGTGTCGCGCGCACTGTGCCCCAGCGCCAACACCACGTGGTCGGCGTGCAGTTGCTCGCCGGACGAAAGCGTCACGCCACGAATGTGGCCGCCTTCAATCAGCACATCGGTCACGCGCTGCTCAAAGCGCACCTCGGCGCCCAGCGCCAGCAGCTCGGCACGCATCTTCTCAACCACCCCCACCAGGCGAAAAGTGCCGATGTGCGGTTTGCCGACGAAGCGAATTTCCTCCGGCGCGCCGGCCTTCACAAATTCGTCCAGCACTTTGCGGGTGAGGTGGCGCGGGTCGCTGATCTGGCTCCAGAGTTTGCCGTCCGAGAACGTGCCGGCGCCGCCTTCGCCGAACTGAACGTTCGACTCGGGGTTGAGCACGCCTTTGCGCCACAGGCCCCAGGTGTCCTGGGTGCGTTCACGCACCGGCCGGCCGCGCTCCAGCACGATGGGGCGCAAGCCCATCTGGGCCAGCACCAGCGCGGCAAATATCCCGCAGGGGCCGAAGCCGATCACCAACGGGCGCGGGCGGCCCGGGGCATGAAAGTCTGCCGGCGCGTGGCCCATGAACCGATAGCGTGTGTCCGGCGCCGTTTTGACATGGGGATCGCCGGGGAACCGCGCCAGCACCGTCGCTTCGTCCTGCAGGTCGCAATCCACGGTGTAGATCAGCACCACCGCCGCCTTCTTGCGCGCGTCGAAGCTGCGCTTGAAGACGGTGAAGTTGTTCAGATCGCTGGCGTCGAGACCCAAGCGAATCAGGATAGCGCTGCGAAGCGCATGCTCGGCATGGTCCAGGGGCAGACGCAACTCGGTGATTCGCAACATGACGCAGGATTCAAAAGACGCTGGCCGCCATTGTCGGCGCAAGGATGGGGCGCCTTGCGCAAGCGTGCGGCGGGCCCCGCGCTTCATGGGCGCCGCCGATCGCCACAAACGACCCAACCGCCCGAAGGCGGCTGGGTCGTCGCGCAGGCAGCGCCTGCGGCAATGGGGGCTCAGGCGCCCACGTACAGCGTGTTGACGCTGAGGTCACGGGCCGCCTTGACGGCCTCGGCACGCACCTCGTCGCGGGTGCGCACGCTGGCGTGCATCGGCTCGGCATAGCCGTACAGGTCGGAAGGGTGGTTCAGTTCACCAGAAGCCTGGGCACGCGCCAGCTCGGCCTTGACCGCAGCGCGGGTCAGCGTGCTGGGGGTGTCCTTGAATTCGGTGATTTCAGAGGCGAAGGCGCTGGTGCCAGCAAAGGCAATGGCAAGGGCGGCGATGAGGTGTTGGGTTTTCATGATGAGGTCCTGTTCAAAAATGTGGGAAAGGGTTGAGGCGGATTCAGGCTGGGCGCTGCACGTTGGTGTTGGCTCGTCCAGCCTGAGTGAGTCGCGCTGCAGGGCAGCGGCTGACTCACATTCAGGTCACAAAAGATCACGAACCGGTGTAGAGCGAGCCGGCACGGCGGGTGCGCGCTTCGGCGCGGGCCTCGGCAATCACTTCGGCACGGGTGCGAACGCTGGCCGCGATGGTGCTGAAGTCACCGTAGGTGGCGGTGACGGTGTTCACTTCACCGGCAGCCAGTGCACGCGCCAATTCGGCCTTCACCTCGGCGCGGGTCAGCGTGCTGGGGGTGTTGTCAAACTGGGTGGCCTCCGAGGCCATGGCGGCGCCGCTGCCAAGCAGGGCAACGGCAACAGTGGCGAGGTAGAGGAGCTTGCTGTTCATGATGATTTCCTTCGTTACAAATGGGTTTGACAGTTCCGGGCAGGGCGGCCTTTTTGTTGTTTGCCGTCTTGTCCTGGCTCGGTGAGTCGCTGTGTTTGCGAGTGGCTCATCGATGGGTTGAACTGTAGACATTGCCGAAGCATCAATAAATAGCCTAGACTTCAATTGCGCATTGCTGAAATGGAAACAGTGGGGGTCTTGAAATGGATCGACTTCATTCGATGAGGGTGTTTTC
>JAYVRO010000222.1:0-6037 GCA_043776165.1 Rubrivivax sp.
CGCGCGCTGGCTTTTGCCTTGCTGGCACCCGTGAGCTATGGCGATACCGGTGGCATTCGCGAAGCACTGGCCGTGCTGCAAGCACGCCCGCAAGTGGTGGGCGCGACCGTGACGGATGCGCGAGGCATCACGCTTTACCGCTGGGGCGAGGTGCGTGAGGGTATTCATAGCGACGAGCTTGGCAATTTGCAAGAGGGTTGGCTTGAAGTCAATGCGCCCATACGCAGGGGGGCCGAGGGCGAACTCCTGGGTTGGTTGACGCTGCGCATGGAATTGAGCTCAACCCAAGCCATGTTGCGCCACCAAGCTTGGGTGGCGCTGTTGGGGGCGCTGGCTGGCTTGGGCGTGGCGCTCGCTGTAGCGCAGCGCCTGGCGCGCCACATCAGTGTGCCGGTGGTGCAGTTGGCCGACGCCGCCAGCGCCATCGCACGCGACCATCAATTCGAGCGTCGCTTGCCCGCTGCCGGCCAGGACGAAGTGGGCGTGGCCGTCGCCGCCTTCAACCACATGCTTGACGAGGTGCAGCGCCGGGGCGAAGCGCTGGCTGCATTGAACGCCGCGCTGCAAAGTGAAGCCTTGCACAACCAAGGCGCACGCCAGTTGGCGGAAGCCGCGTCGCAGGCCAAGACGCGGTTTTTGGCCAACATGAGCCATGAGTTGCGCAGCCCCTTGAACGGCGTGATTGGCGCGGCGCAATTGTTGCAAGCCCAAGGTGCAGATCCGGCGCGACGCGCCGAGTTGGTGGACATGATTCGCGCCAGTGGCAGCACCCTGCTGGGCCTGATTGAAAGTGTGCTAGACCTCGCCCGCATCGAGGCTGGCGCTTTGAATCTGGCCGCGCAAGACTTCAACTTGCATGAATGCATTGACGCCGCCGTGCTCAGTGCGTCAGCAGCAGCCAGCGCCAAAGGCCTGCAGCTGAGTTGCGTCATCAAGCCCAGCGTGCTGCCTTGGCGGCACGGCGACAGCATGCGCTTGCGCCAACTGCTCCTGAATCTGCTGGGCAATGCCGTGAAGTTCACGCCGCAGGGCGAAGTGGTGCTCGAAGTCAGCCCTGGAGAGGGCAACGGCGAACTGCGCTTCGCGGTACGCGACAGCGGCATTGGTATCAGTGCCGACGCCATGCAAAAGATCTTCGAGCCATTCCAGCAAGCCGACGAATCCACCACACGGCGCTTTGGCGGCAGTGGTCTGGGCTTGGCCATTTGCCGCGACTTGGCTCAGTTGATGGGTGGCCGGGTGGATGTGCAATCCACGCTTGGCAAGGGCTCGTGCTTCACCTTGGACTTGCCCTTGCCGCTGGTGCAGTCAGCGCCACTGGACGTGCCACTGGGATTGCGCGTTGCGTGGTTTGAGCCGCACGAAGCCAGCGCACGCGCGCTGGTCAACTTGCTGGCCCGCATGGGCTGCGAGGCGCTGCGGTGCGACGACTCGGATTCGCTGCAAGAGGCCATGCTGCAAAGTGATGCGCAAGGGCGGGCACCCTGGTTCATGGTGGCCGTTGACAAGCCCCAGGGCTCGGCCTTGTTGGCGTCTTGCGCGGCTTGGTTGGATCTGAGCCATGTGGTGCCCATGGGCGCCCATGTGGAAGGTGCGCAGGCCGCCGCATTGGCCAGCCAACGCGACGCTGCTGGCTTGCCGCGTGTGTTGGCCCGGCCGCTGCTGCGCGCGGCCTTGGTCAGCCGTCTGGCGCAAGCCCACAGGCACAGTGAAGACAATGTGGTGAACGAAGACCATGGCGGCACCGACGACCGTGTGCTGGTGGTGGAAGACGACGCCATCAACCGCACCGTGGTGTGCGCCATGCTCGATCAGGCGGGTTACCGCTCGATCGTGGCGCACACCGGCAGGCAGGCCTTGGAGGTGTTGGCCAACACGCCAGTGGCCTTGGTGCTGATGGACTGGCAAATGCCCGACATGGACGGCCTCGAAGCCACGCGCAAACTGCGCGCCGGTGACGCGGGCGAGCTCAATCGCAACGTGCCTGTGGTGGCGCTCACCGCCAACGCATTTGCCGAAGACCGGGCGACTTGCCTGGCCGCTGGCATGAATGACTTTTTGACCAAACCGGTGCTGGCTGCGCACCTCGTGGGTGTGGTTGAACGATGGACTGCGCCCGAGGGCGTGCTCACGGCCTGGCCCACACTCGGCCGCGTGGACAGCCTGCATGGTGAGCTCACGGCAAGCCAGCGGAAAGGCGCGCTCGAGGCTCCGGACTTCGACCCGGCCGTGCTCGCTGCACTGCCCATGGTGGCCGATGGCTCAGACCCTGGTTACGCTGCCAGTTTGTTGGTGATGTTCACCGACATCACTGGCGAGGCGCTCGACGTGATGCAGGCCGCGCTGGCGAGCAACGACGCTGATGTGGTGCGCCGCTGCGTGCACAGCCTGAAGTCGTCAGCAGCGCAGGTGGGGGCATTGGCGCTGTCGGCCCAGGCTGCTGAACAAGAAGCCGCGCTGCGAGCCGGCCAAGCCCTGGGCGCGAGTCATGTGCAGGCCTTGCGCGTCAAACTGGCGGCCTTTGCCAAGGCCAGCGTTTCGGCCTGACGGCAAAGCCATCAAGCTGGGCAGCAGCATCGCCGTTTGACTTCAAAAACGAGGACTTGAAGGTGCGTTTCGACAATGAAAAAATGCCCATAGGCAGTCATCCCAAATGTCCATAAATCGCAAGCAATCGCCATGGTTTGCCATGGGTAACGAGTTGGCTGGTTGGTGACAAACTGAGGGTTTCGCTCATGAGATCAGCCACGTTCGAACTTCGCCCTGGAGTGACAAACCGGAATCTTTGGGAGCCCGAGCGCCCGCCACAGGCTGAGTGGAACCGCATTCGCAAGGTTGTGCTTGAACGAGACAACGACACCTGTACGAGTTGCGGCCATAGTTCCTTGAAATGGATGCACGTTCACCACCTCTCTGACAGTGAAAACAATGCACCACAAAACTTGTCGTCACTGTGCGTTGCCTGTCATGCAATCTTGCACATGGGGCGCAACCTTTCTTTGAGAACCATAGAGATCTGGAAGGCTCCTCTCAGTCAAGTTGAAATCGTGCGCGCAACAAGAGAAGGTGTTCGAGTTGGCAAGGCCCGCAGTGAGATAGATGCAGGCTTCAACCTCAAAAAAGGCCGCGATGCACCTGGTTCAATGCTTTGGGCTAACTCACTTCTAGATTCGATGGGCCAAGAACCGAGAGCTTCGCTTCAGATCCCACACTGCGCTGTTTTCATAGACTTCAGGCGGTGGCAACTGTGAAACCTACCACCCGATCTAGGCGAGAGCCAACGGCAATCCACCAGGCCCGCTCTGCGGCCACCTTCAGTTTCCACAGCCCGGGACTGGCGGCTCACCGGTGTAGTCGACTCACCTCAAATGTTAGGCGCCACAAAACGCGCCGCAGCACCTTATCTTTCCGCAGCTACAAATAAAAGCTAATCAAGCCACAGGTGTAGCTACAATCAAATAATGCCGACTTGGGACGAATCAAAGCGTCTTCGCAATATCAAGAGCCATGGGCTTGATTTCGTTGGTTGCGAAGCTGTCTTTGATGGTCTGGTCGTCACCTGGGAAGATGCCCGCGAAATCTACGGAGAGCAAAGAATTAATTTGCTCGGCTGGCTCGAAGGCATCGTCGTGCACATGACCTACACGGAGCGAGGCGATGAACCGCACATCATCAGCCTTCGCAAGGCAGAGAAGCATGAAGTCCGTCGCTACGCGAAAGAAACCATCGGCTACTCCCGTTGACTGGGAGGCACTCATTGCCGCCGCCCCGGGCAAGGACCGGGCGTTGACGGCTGCAGAAGAGAAGAAGCTGGCGCATGCCGTTGTCGTGAAGGGTGGTGGCTATGCAGCCGTGCGCGCCGCAGTCGCCAAGAAGCGCCAGCGTGGAGAACGAGGGCCGCAGGTGGCGCCCACGAAACAACTTGTCAGCGTGCGCTATAGCCCAGAGGTCCTGCTGTACTTCAAGGCAAGCGGCACAGGCTGGCAAACACGCATGAACGAAGCTCTTATCGAGTGGGTCAACAAACGCTTGCCACGCGGCCGAGAAACTTAACCGCTCGGTCGAGGCGATAGTCGGCGGCAATCCGCCGGGCCACTCTGCGGCCACCTTCATTTTCCACGGCTCAGGCTTGGCGGTTTACCGCCGTCCACGACTCACCTCGAACGTTAGGTACCAGACTCCCCAAAGTGTGGCGGCCCCGCGCTTGCAGAAGTCCGGTGACTGCTATCATCCGACGGTGAACAACACGCACCAGAAGACGCTCGCACTTGTCTTTGCCGATCCTGTCAAAGGCACCGTGCCTTGGTCGCGCATTGAGGTGATGCTGAAAGCGCTTGGTTGCAGCGTCACGGATGGCAAAGGATCAGCCGCTACGTTTGAGAGCGATGGCCGAAAACTCACGGTTCACCGGCCCCACCCTGGCAAAGAAGCCCTGCGGTACCGTGTGCTTGCAGTGCGTGATTTCTTGGTGAAGATAGGAGTAACTCCATGATGAATCAAATGGACTACAAGGGCTACAAAGCCAGCATGATCTTCGATGCAGAAGACAAAATCATCGTTGGCCGAGTTCTTGAAATCGACGACGTGATATCTTTTCACGGCGACTCCGTCTCCGACTTTGAGCGCAGCTTTCACTCAATTGTTGAGGGCTACCTCTGCGCATGTGCAGCTCTGAATTCAGAGCCTGAAAAGCCAGCAAGTGGCAAGCTGATGCTGCGAGTTACACCTCAAATTCATGCGGCGGCTCTTAGGGCGGCGGCTAGGAGCGGGTTGAGTTTGAACAAGTGGGCAGAGAGTGCGCTCGGGGTTGCAGCAAGACGAGTGTCGGCGCGCAATGCGCGCTCCGAATAACACAGTTCTCAAGCCGATGATCATCGCCAACCGGCCAGACCCGCTCATTTCATTTTCCACAGTTCCGTCCTGGTGGGCTGCCGCCACATTCGCCTCACCTCGAAGGCTAGACGCATGAACCTCAACCAAGTCACTGTTCCCGCCTTGAATGTCGCCGCCTCGGTCGACTTCTATTGCCGCTTGGGTTTGGAGCTGATGGTCAGTACAACTCACTACGCCTCGGTCCGGGCCGAGTTGCCACTCACAGGACCTGCTCAACCCAGGTAGCGCTGCACAACGGCGATCAAGTCGGCTTCGGTGAACGGTTTGGCCAGGTGTTCGTCCATGCCTGCGGCCAGACTGCGCTCGCGGTCACCTTCAAATGCATTGGCTGTGAGTGCCACGATGGGCACGTGGTCCAAGCCTGATTTGCGTTCTGCGTCGCGGATGCGCGCGGTGGCTTCAAAGCCATCCAGGCCAGGCATCTGACAGTCCATCAAGATCAGGTCAAAGTGACTCTGCGTGGCCATGGCAACGGCCTGCCTACCGTTCGTGGCCAAGGTCACTTTGAGCCCCGTTCGCTCGAGCATCACGTGGGCCACCATGGCATTGACTTCGTTGTCTTCGACCAGCAAAACGCGGTGGGGTGGGGGCGTTGTGACTGACGCTTCAGCGTTGGTTACGCCGGGCTCGGTCATCGCAAACGAAGGCCCTCGCGGGGCCTCGCGCTCTGGGCCCGGTGCGCTCACATCGGGCAACACCACATGCAGATGAAAACGCGCACCCGGTGGGGGGGTGGCGCCAGGCGCACCGGACTCCCGGTCATGGCAGCTCAAATCGCCGCCCATGGCACGTGCCAGTTCGCGCGAGATCGTCAGCCCCAGGCCCGCACCGCCATGGCGCCGCGCAAACGAACCATCGAGCTGCTGGAAGGCGGTGAAGATACGTTCGCGGTCGGCCGCAGGCACCCCCGGCCCGGTGTCCGACACATCGACTCGCAACACGCCGCTGCTGTCGCGCTGGGCAACGAGCCGCACGCCACCCTGATCCGTGAACTTGACAGCGTTGCCCGCCAAGTTCAGCAGCACCTGACGCAGCCGCACCGCGTCACCCATCACCCAGCAAGCCGCGGGCACACTGTGAGTAATGTCAAAAGTCAGGCCTTTATCGATGGCCGACACATTGATCACATCGCGCACGCTGGTCA
>JAYVRO010000223.1:0-6020 GCA_043776165.1 Rubrivivax sp.
CACGCTGGCATCGATCAACGAAACACTTGATCCGCATGAACAACTCGACTGCCTGGTCATCACTGCGCAGGCTTGGACCGTGGAAAACGACATGATCACGCCGACGCTCAAAGTCAAGCGCAACCGCATTGAAGAGATGTTCACGGCCAACTACGAGAAGTGGGTGGCGTCGCGCAAGAAGGTGGTGTGGGAGGGCTAGGCGTTATGGCACCAGCTGGCGCAGCGTTCAGTTCCCGCCCATGCTGCTGATCAGCGCCCACAGCTTGACGCGGTCAAGCCGGTCGTCGGTGCGCAAGCGGCTGCACAGGTCCACACCGTGCGGCTTGACCTCTGCAAGGGCTTGCGCCACGTTGCTGGCATCCAAGCCACCTGCCAAGAACACCGGCATCGGCTGCACGGCTTGAACGATGCGCGCGCTGGTGGCCCAGTTGTGCGTGCGCCCTGTGCCACCGAGTTCTTTGACCAACAAACGCGGGTTGCCGGAGTCCAGCAAGAGCGCGTCCACCAGCGGCGCCACGGCGCGGGCTTCTTCGATGGACGCCTCGTCCAGCACATGAATCACCTGCACCAGTCGCACGCCGGGGCACAGTTGGCGCAACTGCCGCAACTCGTCGAGCGGCACGTGGTCCACCAACTGCAAGCCGGTGGTGCGCACGGTGCGGTGTTGTTCGGCGATGTCAACAGCGCATGTGCGGCAGGTCAGCAAGAAGGTTTGTGTCGGTGCGGGCACAGCGGCGGCGATCTGGGCAATCAACTCGTCGGGCAGCGGCCCGGGGCCGCTGGGCATGGCGCTGACAAGGCCCAAGATGTCGGCGCCAGCCGTTATGGCGAGTTGAGCTTCTTCGATGCTCGCGATGCAGCAGACTTTGACCGCAGGGCGTTTCAGGTGTGGCAAACAGCGTGACGCAAAATTAACATCTGACATGAGAGTGGCCAGTTTTCAGGCGTGACGCTCGATGACCAAGGGCGCTGCGGGTGGCGCTTCATCGCCGAAGGTGATGGCGGCGAGCACGGCACGGGTGGCCGCATCGGCGTGATGGTTGCTGGCCGCGTGCACCTGCATCAAGGTGTCACCCGCACGAACCTGGCTGCCCAGGGGCAGGCAAGATGACAAGCCCACACGGGGGTCCACGGTGTCACCCGGGGTCTGACGGCCACCACCCAGCGCCACCACGGCCATGCCGATGGCACGTGCATCGGCGCTGGTCAAAAAGCCGTCGCGAGGTGAGATGACGTTTTGTTGCACCGGGGCGGTGGGCAGAGCCGCGTCATGGAGAACATTGGTAGGACCGCCCAGCGCAGCCACCATTTGGGCAAACCGCTCGGCCGCAGCGCCGCTGCTCAGGCTGGTCATCAGACGTGTGTTGGCGCTCGCAGTGTCGGCACACAAACCCGCCAACACCAGGGCTTGGGCGCCCAGCGCCAGGGTGACTTGCGCCAGCCGCTGGAGCTGCTCGGCCGCACCCGGCGTATCACTCACCTGAAGCGTTAAAAAATTGATCGCCTCGCGCACTTCCAACGCATTGCCAGCGCTGGCCCCCAGCACCTGGCCCATGTTGGTGATCAGCGCCACGGCGGGCAAGCCTGCGGCACGCGCCACGCTCACCAGGCTTTGGGCCAGTTCGCGCGCATGCGCCAAGCTGGGCGTGAAAGCGCCACTGCCGCACTTCACGTCCAGCACCAGATGCTGCAAACCCGCAGCGAGCTTTTTGGACAGGATGCTGGCGGTGATGAGTGGCACCGATGGCACCGTGCCCGTCACATCACGGATGGCGTACAGGCGTTTGTCGGCAGGCGCCAAGTTGGCACTCGCGCCCACGACGGCGCAACCCGCGCTGCGAAGCGTGGCCAGCAAGGTCGCGCGGCTTGGGTTCACGTCGTAGCCGGGCAACGATTCAAGCTTGTCCAGCGTGCCACCGGTGTGCGCCAGGCCGCGCCCACTGAGCATGGGCACCACAGCGCCGCAGGCGGCCAGCATGGGGGCCAGCATCAGGCTCACTTTGTCGCCCACACCGCCGGTGGAATGTTTGTCGACGATGGGGCCGGGCAGGCCAGCGCTGGCCCAATCCAGCACCTCACCACTGTGTGTCATCTCACGCGTTAAGAGCGCCGTCTCAGTCGCCGTCATGCCGCGCAGCAAGATGGCCATGGCCAGGGCTGCGGCTTGGCTGTCGCTCCAGGTGCTGTGCGTGAGGCCTTGCACAAAGGCGCTAAGCTCAGCCGCGCTCAGCGGCTCGCCGTCTCGCTTGAGGCTGATGACCTCCAGCGCGCTGGGCATGCGATGCGCCCTCAAACGTCAACCCGCCAGCCGCTCAATTCAAACGTGTAATGCGGTCAAGCCCGCCGGGCGCCAAGCCGGGGTTTTTCTTGATGTAAAGCTCCAGCGCGTCCACGTCCATCATGCCGGTGCTGGTGTCAGTGCCGTTTTTCAGCTGCGTGAAGTTGTCGCCACCGTCGGCCATGAAAGCGTTGACGGTGACGCGCACTTTGCTTTGCTCGGTGATGGCCTGGCCGTTCAGGCGCAGGCTCTCACGCAGCACACGTTCACCCAGCGGGCGGGCCGCGTCCCAGGTGTAGGTAAAGCCGCGCGAGACCTGCATCAACCGCGCGCTGGGCTGGTCGCGCCACTGCTGTTCAAGCAGCGCCACCAACTGCGCGCCTGTGAGCGTGGTGGTCACGAGGTTGTTATAAAAAGGTTGTACGGCAAAGAGGTCTTCATAGCGCACTTGGCCGTCTGCCGGCAAGCCCATGGCGGCGCGTATACCGCCCGGGTTCATCAGCGCGATGTGGGCGCCGACGTCTTGCGTGGCGGCCAATTGGGCGTCGGCAATCACCTGGCCCAAAGCACTCTCGCCAGCCGCGTTGGCGTCACGTGGCAGGGCCGCACCGATGCGCCCCACCACCCGTTTGGCCAAAGGCACCACGAGCTTTTCGTAGGCGGCAATGAGCTGCGTTTGCACGGGGTCCTTGGCGAAACTGTCGGTTCGCACGATGACGTTTTCAGCCTGTGCACTGATGACCTTGCGCGTGATCGGGTCGAGCAGCACATCGATCTGCGTCACGATGGTGCCGTACTTGTCGCCACTGGTGACCAAGCGGCCATCGATGCGGCAGTTGTAGGCGCGGTGCGTGTGGCCGCTGATGACCAAGTCCACGGCTTTGTCGAGTTTCTTCACGATGTCGACGATGGCGCCGCTGATGCCCGGGCATTCGTTGTAGTCACCTGCCGGCACACCGCCTTCATGGATGAGCACGGCGATGGCTTCAATGCCCTGCGCCTTGATTTGGGGCACGAGGTCGTTGATGGTCTGGGCCTCATCGCGGAAAGTCAGGCCGCGCACACCCGCAGGCACCACGATCGTGGGTGTTTCACGCAGGGTTAAACCGATGAAGGCCATCGGAATGCCTTGAAAGTGTTTGACGTGATAGGCGGGGAAAAGCGTTTTGCCCGTGGCGTCGACCACCGTGCTAGCGGCCAGGTATTTGTAGCTCGCCCCCTTGAAAGGCGCGGGGCCTTTGCAGCCGTCTTGTGCGGCGCAGCCGCCCGTTTGCATGCGCAGCAACTCGGCCGTGCCTTTGTCAAATTCGTGGTTGCCCACGGCCGAGGCTTCCAGGCCCATCACCGAGAGCGACTCGATCGTGGGTTCGTCATGAAACAGCGCCGACAAGAGCGGCGACGCGCCAATCAAATCACCTGCCGCCACAAAGATGCTGTTGGCGTTTTTGGCACGCAGCTCTTTCACCAAAGTGGCCATGTGCTCGGCGCCACCGGCGCTGATGTTCACGGTTTTGCTGCGGTCGGCCGGGTCGCGCACCCGGATGCCGCCCAAAGCCGGCTTCAAGTTGCCATGAAAGTCGTTGATGGCCAGGATCTTTACGGGCACGGGGGCTGTGCTGGCCACGGGCGTTGGCGCGGTGGCGCAGCCAGCGATGACGGCCGTGATGACGACCGTCATGACAGTCACGAGCCGTGTCGAAAGCAGGGCCGCAGCGGGTGTGCGCAAGGGCAAGGCATGAGTCATGGCGGAGTCCTCAGTAAGCGGATGGTGCGACCGGTGTTGCAGGTCTGACTTGACCTGACAGCAGGGCCTCGATGTCATTCAACAAACCACTGGCACCAAAGCGAAATCGCGCGGGGGCCAATGCTTGTTCGCCCAAGGTGTTGCGCACCAAGGCAATGTAGATACCCGCGTCAGCCACGCTGCGGATGCCACCGCTGGCCTTGAAACCAATGCCCGCATCGCCGTGCTTTTGAATGGCGCGCAACACCGTGCTGGCGGCTTCGGGCGTGGCGCTGATGGGTGTTTTGCCGGTGCTGGTCTTCAGGAAGTCGGCGCCTGCACGCAAGGCGACCTCGCAAGCCTGTGTGATGAACGTGGTGTTTTTCAATTCGCCGGTTTCCAAAATGACTTTCAGGCGCAGGCCAGGGCAGGCGCGGCGCACCTCGGCCAGCAGATGCGCACACGTGGCCACGTCACCGGCCATCAAGTTACGCCAAGGCAGCACCACGTCGACCTCTTGCGCGCCCGCCTCCACGATGGCCAATGTGTCAGCCACGGCACGGTGGACGTCGGTGCCGCCAGTGGGGAAATTGGCCACAGCTGCCACGCTGATTTGCTGAGGCAAGTGTGACCTTGCCAAGGCCACAAAACGCGGCCAGACGCACAAAGCAGCCACAGGGCCGAAGGCGCCGTTGACCCGGTTCGCACGCTGGCACAGGGCCGCGATGTCAGCCTCGGTGTCACCGTCGTTCAGGCTGGTGAGGTCCAGGCAAGCCAGGGCGATGCGCGCGTCATCAAGTGAATCGCTCAGGTCATCAGTTAAGGCAGCAGTGCGGGTCATGTCAAAGCTTCAAATTGCCCAGCAAGGTTTGCACCAACTGCGCGGCGCGCGCGCTGCTGGCCTTGGCCGTGGCCAGGGTGTGGGCGTGGCTCAGGGTCTGGTTGTCCATGCCCGCAGCCATGTTGGTGAGCAAGGAGATGCCCAGCACGCGCATGCCCGCGTGTCGCGCCAAGATGGTCTCGGGCACCGTGCTCATGCCCACCGCGTTGGCACCCAGGGTGCGCAGCATGCGGATCTCGGCGGGCGTTTCAAACTGCGGGCCCATCCACCAAGCGTAAACGCCTTCGTGCAAGGTAATGCCTTGGCTGGCGGCGGCGTCGAGCGCTTGCTCGCGCAGTGCCGGGTCGTAGGCGTGGCTCATGTCGACAAAGCGTGAATCACCACTGTCGCCAAACAAGGGTGAACGGCCCGTGGTGTTGATGTGGTCATTGATCAACATCAGCTCACCCGGGCCCATGGCCGCGTCAATGCTGCCTGCGGCGTTGGTTTGCACCAGCACCTGCACGCCAAAGGCGGCCAAGGTGCGAATGGCGCCCTTCATGCCGTCGACTTCGCCCGTCTCGTAAGCATGTTTGCGCCCGGCCAACACGGCAACTTCAAGCTGGCCAATGCGACCCAGGCGCACAGCGCCGCTGTGACCACCCACCCCCAAGGTAGGAAACGCGGGCAACTGGCTGTAGGGCACGTCACTGGCTTCTTTGATGAGTTCGGCCACACCGCCCCAGCCCGAGCCGAGCAGCAAGGCCACACGCGGAGCGCGTTTGCCAGCGCGGTTGCGCAGCGTGGACACACTTTGCGCGATAGCGACGTCAAGAATCATGGTGTGCCTTGCCCTTGTAAAAGGGGGTTGGAGTGTGCCAAGTGCTGCGGCCCGAAGCTGGCGGGCAGCAGTTGCCCGAGTGTGTAGTGATCCAAGTGCCCGCCCATGTCAGAGCTTAGAACGGGGACACCATCGGCTGCAAATTCGCGCAGCTTTTGGCGGCAACCGCCGCATGGTGTGACGGCTGATGCACCCCCAGCCGCACCCGAACCCGCACCAGCGCCCGTGTCGGCCACCACCAACACGGCTTGCACCGAGCGACCACCGGCCAGGACCAATGCTGAGAGCGCGCCGGCTTCGGCACAAACACCTTGCGGGTAAGCGGCGTTTTCAACATTGCAGCCAACGTGGATGCGGC
>JAYVRO010000224.1:0-1876 GCA_043776165.1 Rubrivivax sp.
GGCCTGTTGGCCATGCAGTCGCTGTGGATAGGTCCCTGGTTGACGGGTGTGGTCCAGTGGACACCAGCGCAAGCGGCGGCTGGCCTTTTCACCGTGAACCTGTGCATGCTGCTGACCTTCATGGCATGGGGCACTCTCATGCCCAAACTGCTGGCGCGCGGCTTGGGGGCGGAAAAGCTCATGCTGTGGGGTGTTCCTGTGAGCCTGACGCTTCTGCTGGCCATCGTGTTCGCCGGGCGTTCTGCCAACGCTTGGGCCTGGGCTGCATGGTGTGTGTCCACCACGGTTGTGTCGCTGAGCCAACCTGCTGTGGGGCTCGCCTTTCGTCAGGAGGCATCGGGCCGGGCACTGTCTGCATTCAACCTCGTTATCTTTGGCGGCGTGTTTGTCCTTCAGTGGGGTCTAGGGCTTCTCATCGACACGCTGACACAGGCGGGCATGCCCAAAGCCGCAGCGTTTCAGCGAGCGATGCTGATCTTCTGGTTTTGCTGTTTGGCGTCGTACCTTTGGTTCGTGCTGATGCGTCGACACGCCGTCAATAATGCGCCGCTTGCCTCTGCCAAATGACCGCCCTCATCGTCCTTGCTCACGCCCCACTGGCCAGCTCCCTGGCTGCCGTGGCCAAGCACGTCTATCCCGAGTGTGGTGGCATCGTGACGGCGATCGATGCGGCGCCACAAGCCGACATTTCGACCATCGAAGACAACCTGCGCACGCTCATCAAGTCGCTAGGGCAGCAGGATGTGCTTGTGCTGGTTGACGTGGTGGGGGCGAGCCCCTGCAATGCCGCCGCGCGTCTGCATGACTTGCCCAACGTTGCGCTCGTGGCCGGCTTGAGTGTTCCCATGTTGTGGCGCACGATTTGCTATTGCCATGAACCTTTGGACGCGCTGATCAAGCGCGCCTTCGATGGCGGTGTCGCCGGTGTTCAGCAAATTTTTCGACCTCATCCCTCCCAATCGACCGAACAGAAGACGACGCCATGATCACGACCCACATTCGGATCAGCAACAAGCTGGGCCTGCACGCGCGGGCCTCGGCCAAGCTCACCAAGTTGGCGGGGTCATTTCGAAGCGAAGTGCACTTGAGCCGCAACGGGCGCAAAGTCAACGCCAAGAGCATCATGGGAGTGATGATGCTCGCCGCTGGCTTGGGTTCTGAGGTCGAGATAGAGGTTGAGGGCGAAGACGAGCAGGCCGCATCCAGCGCGCTGCATGCGTTGATCGACAACAAATTTGGCGAAGGCGAATGAGCCTGCAAATCTTTGGAATGCCCGTCTCGCAGGGCGTCGCTATTGGCCGTGCAGTGTTGATCGCATCAAGCCGAGTGGATGTCGCGCACTACTTCGTCCCAGCGACAACGGTCGAGAGTGAAATCGATCGCCTGCGCGCCGCACGCGACTCCGTTGCCAGCGAACTGGAGTCGCTTAAAAATGATCTCCCTAAAGACGCGCCGCCTGAGCTGGCAGCGCTCCTCGATGTGCACCTGATGTTGCTCCACGATGAAGCGCTGACCGATGCGACAAAAGTCTGGATCCAAGAACGCCACTACAACGCCGAGTGGGCTTTGTCCGCGCAACTTGAAGTTCTGGCGCGCCAATTTGATGAGATGGACGATGAGTACCTGCGTGAGCGCAAGGCCGACATCGAGCAAGTTGTTGAAAAACTTCTGCGTTACATGGCGCACTCGGGGTCCGGCGAGGCTTCGCGTTTTGCCTTGGGCAAGTCGGCTGCCGGGGACACCGAAGATCCACTTGTCGTCGTAGCGAACGACATTGCGCCTGCGGACATGCTGCAATTCAAGCGCAGCGTCTTCACTGGTTTTGTCACTGACGTCGGCGGCAAGACCTCGCATACAGCGATCGTCGCCCGAAGCT
>JAYVRO010000225.1:0-6008 GCA_043776165.1 Rubrivivax sp.
GAATTGGTCGAGAGAAAGGCTTCATCCAGTGTTTGCGGATGTTCTGCAAGATGCCCGAGTTGCCCCGACACCCACCACAGTGCGGCCACACAAGCCCCGCTGCCCAGGCCTGCAAGCAGTGTTTCAGCGCTGCGCCCTTGTGGCTTGGCCAAACAAAAGAGGATCAACCCGGCGCCACCGCCAACGCCCAAAACCAGGGCCGCGGTTTGTTTGCTCCAACCACTGGCCCAGGCCCACAAGGACGGCAAGTCCTGGCCCGCGGGCAGCGTGATGGCCACAGCATCCACCGTGGCGACACGCGCCACTGCCGTGATGCCCCGCATCGTCGCAAAAGCCGCAACGCCCATCACGACCAGGACCACGAGAGATTTCAGACTACCACCGCCTGCTCGCACCAAGGTCTTGCTTCCACAACCCGACGCCAAGACCATGCCAAAACCGAACATCAACCCGCCCACAACGCTGGACAGCCAGAGCAGTCGGGGCGCGGCGTAGACGCTGTTTTTGGCATCCAGCCAGCCCATGGCCACCATCGCGTTGAAGCTGATCATGGCCACACCGATGGCCATGAGCCACATGCGCATGCGCGTCCAATCGCCCATGTTGACAATGTCGCTCACCGCACCCATGGTGCAAAAGTGCGTGTGCTGCGCGATGGCTCCAAACACCAAAGCGATGCCAAAACTGGACCACAAAACCTGGGTGATGAGCGCGGCCAGCGCGACGTCTGTCACAGGCATTTTTTACTCATCTCAAAGCCTGTCTTGCAGCTCATTTCAAAGACGCCGACCGTTCTTTGCCTGCCAGAGCAGCTTCAGAGGTTGGGTAGGCCTTGATCAACTCATCGATGGTTTTTTTCGCACCCTTGTTGTCTTTCATCTCAGCTTGACTGTTGGCCAAAGCCAGCAAGGCTTCTGGCGCGCGCACATGCTCGGGCGAAGCACCGACAAAGGCACGGAAGGTGGTGATGGCCTCTTTGTAATCGCGCCGACCGTATTGGGCATTGCCCAACCAAAAGCGCAGTGATGGCGCGTAACCGCTGGCCGGGTAGCGGCGCAGCGCGTTCGCCAACATCACCGACGCGCGCTCAAAGTCACCTGTGCGCAGCATGGCCATGGCGTCGTCGTGGGTGCGCTTTTCTTCGGGGTCGACGAGGAACTCGGCGCCGTCAACACGGACCCTCAGGGGTTCGATTTTGCGCAAGCGTTCGTCCATGTTTTGGCCGACATCGCGTTGGCGGCGTTGCAGTTCACTCACCTCGCGTGTTAACTGCTCGTTGCTGCCACGCAGCTGGGCTTGTTCAGCTCGCGAGGTTTCGAGCAGGTTGTTCAGGTCAAGCAGGCTGCGGCGCAGCGCCGCCACCTGCTCGTTCAATTGTGTCAAGGCCTGGGTGTGGGCAGCCGCTTGCTCGCCACTGCGCTGCTTGGTTTGTTCGTCGACTGCTGCGACGCGGGCGCGCAAGTCAAGTATGGCCTTGCGCGCTTCGTCGTCGTCAAAAAGGCCTGCCTGTGCAGCACTGGCAGTCATCGCCATGACCACCACCGCGCAACCACGAAGCAGACTGTTCACTTGGTTTTGTCCTTGAGTTCGGCGCGGCGGTTTTTGGCCCAGGCCGCTTCGTCATTGCCTTGCGCAGTAGGGCTTTCTTTGCCGTAGCTCACGGCCTCGATTTGCTCGTCTCTGGCACCGAGCAAGGTGAGCGCGCGCACCACAGATTCAGCGCGCTTTTGGCCCAGCGCCAGGTTGTATTCGCGGCCACCGCGTTCGTCGGTGTGGCCTTCCACCGTCAAACGCTTGGCGCGGTTGCCTGTCAAGGCTTTGGCGTGGGCGTCAACCATCGGTTTGTATTGATCGGCCAAAACAAAACTGTCGAAATCGAAATAGACCACGCGGCCTGCGGCGTTGGCAACGGCTTGCGCGCTGGTGTCGATGCGCGCCACCGTGGATGCCCCCGGCGCTGTCGCCCCGGTGGTGCTGGCACTCGTTGCGTTGCTGCCTGAAGTGGCGGCGGCCGTGCCAGTGACCATGCCAGCGGGCGTTGTGCCGCCGCGCGTTTCAACCGGCACATCGTTCAGATTGGTGCTGGAAGCGCAAGCCGCCAATGCCAGCACCGCGACCAAAGTGGCGAGCGTGAAGGCCGTTCGGGTGGATGGAGAGGTGGTCATGGGCGTGCTCCTTCAAACAAGTAGTGGATGGGCATGAACTCGGTGCAGCTCACTTCATTTCTTTGTTGAACGGTCCCCACGCGGGTTCGCGCATGTCGGCCCCGCTGGTGAGCAAACGAGTCTTGATCTTGCCATCGAGCGTGGTTGTCATCAACACGTCGCGCCCTTGTTGGCGTGTCGCGTACAGCAGCATGCGGCCGTTGGGTGCAAAACTGGGGCTTTCGTCGTCGCTGGTGTCGGTCAGTGTTTGTATGCCGGAGCCCGCCAAATCCTGCATGGCCACGCGGTAGGCATTGCCTTGGCGCGTTACAAACGCCAGCCACTTGCCGTCGGGGCTGATGGCGGGGCTGATGTTGTAGTTGCCCGTGAAGGTGACACGTTCTGCTGTGCCGCCGCTGGCGCTCACGCGGTAGATTTGCGGGCCTCCGCTGCGATCGCTCACGAAGTAGATCATGCGGCCATTGGGTGTGTACACCGGTTCGGTGTCGATGGATGGGCTGGTGGTCAAACGGCTGGGCGCGCCACCATGGCGGCCCACCACAAAGAGCTGGGTCAAGCCTTCACGTGAGAGGGCCAGCGCCAACTGTTGGCCGTCAGGCGACCATGTGGGTGCGCTGTTTGAGCCACGAAAGTCGGCCACAACTCGGCGTTGGCCACTGGCCACGTCTTGCGTCCAGACGACGGCCTTTTGCGTCTCGAACGACACATAGGCCAGCTCGCGGCCATCTGGCGACCATGCAGGCGAGATGATGGGCTCGACACTCGTGAGAGCCACTTGACCACCTTCGCCGTCAGCGTCGGTGACGTGCAGCGTGTAACGCCGCCCGGCTTTCACCACATAGGCGATGCGCGTGGCATGCACTCCGCGCTCGCCTGTGAGCTTTTCTTGCACTTCGTCTGCGATGCGGTGCGCTGTCAAACGCAGATCGGCGGCGGGAACCACGCGGCTTTGGCCAAAGAGTTCTTCGCCTTTGACCACGTCCCATAGCTTGAAGCGCACGTCAAAGCGCCCATCGGCCAAGCGGTTGACCGAGCCCGCCACCACGGCATCACTGCCACGAGCGCGCCACTCAGATGCGTTCAAGCTGGCACGCTCGTCCAACTGCACTGGCACATCGCCCGGCGCATCCGTGGCGTTGAAGAGGCCGCTGCGCAGCAAGTCGGCGCGCACCACAGCGGCCAAGGCCACGGGCGATCGATCGTCACCTCGAAAGTTAGCAATGACGACCGGGATTTGCCGCGCACCCACGCCCGAGATTTCAATGCGAAATTGCGCCAACGCGCTCGCTGCGGGGGCCAGCGCCAGGGTGCTGATGAAATGACGTCGAAGCCAGGGTGTTTGATTCATGAGCCCAGTGGAGTGCGCGCTGTCAAAAAGGTTCAGGTGTGACAACGATAATCCACCCCCTCAACGCGGAGCCCCATGCCGAGCCTTTTTCAACGATTCCAGCGCATCCGCCCTTACCTTCGCACTGGCCGCTTGGGCCTCGTGGCCGCCATGGCTGGCGCGCTCATTGGCGCTGCGACCGAGCCCATGATCCCCGCCCTGATGCAGCCTTTGCTCGACCAGGGTTTCCAGGCCGGCAAGTTGCCGTTGTGGGCCGTTCCTTTGGCCATCATTGGCCTCTTTGCGGTGCGCGGCTTGGCCGGTTTCATCGCGCAATACGGCCTGGCTTGGACCGCCAACCGCGCCGTCCTGGAACTGCGCAGCGCCATGTTTGATCGCCTGCTCAACGCCCAGCCTGCGCTCTTTACCCAGCACAGCACCAGCAGCCTGACCAATACGCTGGTGTATGAAGTGCAAAGTGGCACCACGCTCTTGGTGGCGACCTTGCTGACGCTGGCCAAGGACTCGCTCACGCTCGTGGCACTGCTCGCGTACTTGATGTGGCTGAACTGGCAGCTCACACTTTTTGTGGCTTTGCTTTTTCCGCCCGTGGCTTACTTGATGCGCACGCTGGGCAAGCGCCTGCACAAGCTCACGGTGCAAGGCCAGGCGGCCACCGACGAGCTCGCCTACATCGTTGAAGAAAACACCTTGGCCTGGCGCATCGTGCGCTTGCATGCTGCCGCCAAACGCCAAGCCGCGCGGTTCTTTGAGCAAGGTGATGCGCTGCGCCGACTGAGCATCAAGTCAGTCGCCGCAGGCGCGACCATGACACCCTTGACCCAGGTGCTTGCAGCCTGCGCTTTGTCCTGCGTCATCGTGGTGGCTTTGTGGCAAAGCGGGCAGGCCAAAGATGGTGCGTCCGTGAATGCCACCGTGGGCGGTTTTGTGGCCTTCATCACCGCGATGTTGATGCTCGTGGCGCCCATCAAACATTTGTCTGACGTGATGGCGCCCATCACGCGGGGTCTGGCTGCCGTCGAGCGCGGGCTTGATTTGATCGACTTGAGCCCGGCTGAGATCGGCGGCACCCACGACCCCGGGCGCTGCGTGGGTGACATCGATTTCAGCCACATTGGCCTGCGCTATCGCGACGACGCGGCGCCTGCGCTGGACGACATCACGCTGCGCGTGGCCGCAGGCGAAACCGTGGCGCTGGTGGGGCCTTCTGGCGCGGGCAAATCGTCGCTCGTGAACTTGCTGCCGCGCTTCATTGAAGCCAGCGGTGGCGTGGTGTCGCTTGACGGCGTGCCCTTGGCCCAGTGGCACCTGCACGCCCTGCGCCGCCAGTTTGCCTTGGTCAGCCAGGACGTGGTGCTCTTCAACGACAGCCTTGCCGCCAACGTGGCGCTGGGCGAAGACGCCAGCCCTGAACGTATACGCCAGGCCTTGCGCGCCGCACACTTGCTCGACTTTGTTGACGGCCTGCCACAAGGCGCCAACAGCCTCATTGGCCACAACGGCAGCCAGCTCAGCGGCGGCCAACGTCAAAGGTTGGCCATTGCCCGTGCCATCTACAAAAACGCGCCGGTTCTCATCTTGGATGAAGCCACGTCAGCGCTGGACAGCGAGTCCGAGCGCGCCGTGCAAGCCGCGCTCGACGGCTTGATGAAGGGCCGCACCACCCTGGTCATTGCCCACCGTCTGTCGACCATCGAACACGCGCACCGTGTGGTGGTGCTCGACGCTGGCCGCGTGGTGCAACAAGGCACCCACACCGAGCTGCTGGCTGCAGGTGGGTTGTATGCGCGGCTGCACGCCATGCAATTCAGAACCTGAGCAGATCGCCGACTCACCCTGACTCACTCTGACTCACTCTGACTCACTCTGACCGATAGCCCGAAGGAGAACCTTGATGACCGCCACTGCCGCGCCCCGTTACCCCTTGTCAGAACTGGCTGACCTGCCCGAAGACCTGCGTTCGCGTATTCTCGAAGTGCAACAAAAATCGGGCTTTGTGCCCAACGTATTTTTAGCCCTCGCGCACCGTCCTGCCGAATGGCGCGCTTTCATGGCGTACCACGACGCGCTGTTGGTGAAAGACACGGGCAGCCTCACCAAGGGCGACCGCGAAATGATCATCGTCACCACCTCGGCTGCCAACCACTGCCTCTATTGCGTGGTGGCGCACGGCGCGATTTTGCGCATCCACGAGAAAAAACCGTGGGTCGCAGACCAGGTCGCGATCAACCACCACAAGGCCGACATCACCCCCCGCCAGCGCGCCATGCTCGACTTTGCCATGAAGGTTTGCACGGCCTCGTTTGAAGTCAACGAGGCCGACTTCGCGGCCCTCCATGCGCACGGCTTCAGCGACGACGACATTTGGGACATCGGTGCGATCACGGCTTTTTTTGGCATGTCCAACCGCCTGGCCAACTTCAGCGGCATGTTGCCCAACCCCGAGTTCTATTTGATGGGACGCGTGCCCAAGGTCAAGAGTTAATCACCGGCGA